>CBINDH010000213.1:0-5040 GCA_966249365.1 uncultured Xylanimonas sp.
TCGCGCCGTGCTCGACGGCCTTCGAGACGGCCATCGTCATGCCGCGGTCCTTGAAGGAGCCCGTCGGGTTCATGCCCTCGAACTTGACCCAGACCTCGGCGCCCGTGCGGGCGCTCAGCGCCGGCGCCGGGATGAGCGGCGTGCCGCCCTCCCCGAGCGTGACGATGCTCTGCTGGACGTGGGCGGGCAGCCGGTCGGCGTACTCACGGATGACGCCCTGCCACTGATGTGCCACTGGGTCAGGCTCCTTCGACTCGCAGGACGGAGATGATCTGGCGCACGGAGTCCAGGTCCGCGACGGCGTCGACCGTCGCGGCGAGCGACGCCTCGCGCGCGGCGTGCGTCGTGATGATGAGGGTGGCGGTGCCGGACTCGTCCTCGGTGTGCGAGGACGCCTGGCGGACCGTGTCAATGGACACGCCGTGGTCGGCGAGCACGCCCGCGACCTGCGCGAGCACACCGGGCCGGTCCGCGACCGCGAGCCGCACCTGGTAGCGGGTCACCGCCGCCTCGGGCGGCAGCACCGGGAAGCGCTGGTCCTTCGACTCGCGCAGGCCCTTGCCGCCCGTCAGGCGGTTGCGCGCCGCGGACACGACGTCGCCCAGCACCGCCGACGACGTCGGACGGCCGCCGGCACCCTGGCCGTAGAACATGAGGTCGCCCGCGGCGTCGGCCTCGACGAAGACGGCGTTGAACGCGCCGCGCACGCTGGCGAGCGGGTGGGTGTCCGGCACGAGGGCCGGGTGCACGCGCACCGAGATCTCGCCGTCGTCGACCGGGCCGAGCACCTCGGCGACGGCGAGCAGCTTGATGACGTAGCCGGTCTTCTTCGCCCACTCGACGTCGGCGGCCGTCACGGCGCTGATGCCCTCGCGTGCGACGTCCTTGAGGGACACGCGGGTGTGGAACGCGAGGCTGGCGAGGATCGCGGCCTTGGACGCGGCGTCGTAGCCCTCGACGTCGGCCGTCGGGTCCGCCTCGGCGAAGCCGAGCGCCTGCGCCTCCTTGACGGCCTGCTCGAGCTCGACGCCCTCGGTGGCCATCTTGTCGAGCACGAAGTTCGTCGTGCCGTTGACGATGCCGAGGATGCGGCGCACGTGGTCGCCCGAGAGCGACTCGCGGATCGGGCGGATCAGCGGGATCGCGCCCGCGACCGCCGCCTCGTAGGACAGGTCGGCGCCCGCGGCGTCGGCTGCCTCGAACAGCTCGGGACCGTGCTGGGCCAGCAGCGCCTTGTTCGCGGTGACGACGGCGGCACCCGACTCCAGGGCGCGCAGGATCGCGGTGCGGGCCGGCTCGATGCCTCCGATGAGCTCGACGACGATGTCGGCGCGACCCGCGAGGTCGACGGCGTCGTCGGTGAGCAGCTCGCGCGGGATGCCGGGGTGGACCTCCCGGTCGAGCGAGCGGACCGCGATGCCGACCAGCTCGAGCGGGGCACCCACGCGCGCGGCGAGGTCGATCGGGTTGCTCAGGATGCCGAGAGCCACCTGCGTGCCCACCACCCCGCAGCCGAGCAGGGCGACGCGCACGGGGGTGGGGCTGGACGTCTCGGGCACGAAGCACCTCCGGGTCGACGGGGGATGTCGGGCCAAGGATAGGGCGTCCCGCGGATCGGGACGGGAGCCGTCCGCCCTGCGGCTAGGGCTCGGCAGAACCCCTGTGTTCGGCAGAACCCCCTGTGTTCGGCAGATGCGATTGCCGAAGACAGGGGGTTCTACCGAAGTCAGCGGGCGTCAGCCCTCATCGAGCGCCAGGAGGTCGTTCAGTGTCTCGCGGCGCACCAGCACGCGGCTCGCGCCGTCGTGCACGCCGATCACCGGCGGCCGCGTGAGCAGGTTGTAGTTCGACGCCATCGACCGGCCGTACGCGCCCGTCACAGCGACGGCGAGAAGGTCGCCCGGGCGCACGTCGCCGGGCAGGCGGATCTCGTTGACCACGATGTCGCCCGACTCGCAGTGCTTGCCGACGACGCGCGCGAGCGCGGGCGCCGCGCCCGACCGGCGGCTCGCGATCTCCGCGTGGTACGCGGCCCCGTACAGCGCGGGGCGGATGTTGTCGCTCATGCCGCCGTCGACGGACACGTACAGGCGCGTGAACGTCGACCCGTCGTGGGCCGTGACGAGCACGGGCTTGACGGTCCCCACGGTGTACACGGTGATCCCCGCCGGGCCGACGATCGCGCGGCCGGGCTCGATCGAGATCCGGGGCAGCGGCGTGCCGAGGTCGGCACAGGTCTGCGCGACGGACTGCGCGATCTCGCCCGCCACCGACACCGGGTCCAGGTCCTCGTCGGAGGGCAGGTAGGCGATGCCGTAGCCGCCGCCCAGGTCGACCTCGTCGACGAGCACGCCCGTCCGCGCGGCGAGGTGCGCGCGCAGACCCAGCACCGCGCGGGCCGCCTCCCCGAAGCCGCCCGCGTCGAGGATCTGCGAGCCGATGTGCGAGTGGATGCCGAGCAGCCGCAGGCTCGGGCGCTCGAGGATGCGCAGCAGGGCGACCACCGCGGGCGAGTCACCGCCCTGGGGGCCGGCGTTGACCGACAGCCCGAACTTCTGGTCCTCGTGCGCGGTCGCGATGAACTCGTGGCCGCCCGCGTGCACGCCCGTCGTCACGCGCACCATGACCGGCGCGACGACGCCGCGCGCGGCCGCGATGTCCGCGAGCCGGTCGATCTCGCCGAGCGAGTCGACGATGATGCGGCCGACGCCCGCGTCGAGCGCCGCGTGCAGCTCGGCGTCGGACTTGTTGTTGCCGTGCAGGCCCAGCTCCGCACCGGGCACGCCCGCCGCGAGCGCCACGGCCAGCTCCCCGCCCGACGCCGTGTCGACGCGCAGGCCCTCCTCGCGAGCCCAGCGCGCGACGGCCTTGGTCAGCAGCGCCTTGCCGGCGTAGTAGACGTCGACGCCCGCGCCGACCTGTGCGAACGCCTGGCCGAACGCCTGCACGTACGACCGGGCGCGGGCGCGGAACTCGCCCTCGTCCAGCACGTAGGCAGGGGTTCCGTGCTCGGCCGCGATCGCCGTCGTCGGCAGGCCTGCGACGGCGAGCACGCCGTCGTCCCCGCGGGCGGCGGAACGCGGCCACGGGGTGCCGGCGGCGGCGCTCACATGCGCTCCGGAGCGGACACCCCGAGCAGGCCGAGACCGTTGGCGAGCACCTGGCGGACGGCGTCGTTGAGCCACAGGCGCGTGCGGTGCGTGTCCGTGACCTCCTCGTCCGGGTACGGCAGCACGCGGCGCTGCTGGCCCGACTCGTCCTTGGCCTGGTACCAGGAGTGGAAGTCACCCGCGAGCGCCTCCAGGTAGCGAGCGACGCGATGCGGCTCGCGCAGCGCGGCGGCCTCCGCGACGATGCGGGGGAACTCGGCCAGACGGCCCAGGAGGACGGCCTCGGTCGGGTGGTCGAGCAGCGACGGGTCGAAGCCGTCGGCGCGGGCCACGCCGCGGTCGGCGGCGTTGCGGTCGACGGCGGCGGTGCGCGAGTGCGCGTACTGCACGTAGTAGACCGGGTTCTCGTTCTTCTGGCTGGCGAGCAGGTCGAGGTCGAGGTCGATCGTGGAGTCGGCCGCGAAGCGCGCGAGCGAGTAGCGCGCGGCGTCCACGCCGACGGCGTCGACCAGGTCGTCGATCGTGATGATGTTGCCCGCACGCTTGGACATGCGGACCGGCTCGCCGTCCTTGACGAGGTTGACGAGCTGGCCGATGAGGATCTGCATGTTCACGCCGGGCGTGTCGCCGAAGGCCGCGCAGATCGCCATCATGCGGCCCACGTAGCCGTGGTGGTCGGCGCCGAGCATGTAGATCGCCTCGTCCGCGCCACGCTCGCGCTTGTCGAGGTAGTAGGCGATGTCGCCCGCGATGTAGGCGGCGTCGCCGTCGCTCTTGATGACGACGCGGTCCTTGTCGTCGCCGAAGTCGGTCGTCCGGAGCCACGTGGCGCCGTCGGCCTCGAAGATGTGGCCGAGCTCGCGCAGGCGGGCGACGGCGCGCTCGACGGCGCCGGACTCGTGCAGCGAGTCCTCGTGGAAGAAGACGTCGAAGTCGACGCCGAAGTCGTGCAGCGACTTCTTGACCTCGGCGAACATCATCTCGACGCCGCGGGCGCGGAAGGCCTCCTGGGCCTGCTCGTCGGGCAGCGTCGCGGGCTCGGGCTCACCGGCGGCGACGGCCTGGGCCGTGACGGCGTCGGCGATCTCGCGGATGTAGGTGCCGCCGTAGCCGTCCTCGGGAGCGGCCTCGCCACGGGCCGCGGCGAGCAGCGACCGGGCGAAGCGGTCGATCTGCGCACCGTGGTCGTTGAAGTAGTACTCGCGGGTCACCTGCGCGCCCGACGCCTCCAGCACCCGGGCGAGCGAGTCGCCGACGGCGGCCCAGCGGACGCCGCCGATGTGCAGCGGGCCCGTGGGGTTCGCCGAGACGAACTCGAGGTTGATGTGCTTGCCGGCCTCGGCCTCGTTGCGCCCGTACGCCTCGCCCGCCTCGACGATGGAGCGGGCCAGCTCACCCGCGGCGGCGGCGTCGAGCGTGATGTTGAGGAAGCCCGGGCCGGCGATGTCGACCTGCTTGATGCCGTCGACGGCGGCGAGGCGGCTCGCCAGCACCTCCGCGAGGGCCCGCGGGTTGGTCCCGGCCTTCTTGGCGAGCTGGAGCGCCACGTTGGTGGCCCAGTCGCCGTGCTCTCGCTGCCGCGGTCGCTCCACGTGGACCGACGCCGGGACGGCGGCGGGGTCGAGGGCGAGGGCGCCGTCGGCCACGGCCGAGGCAAGGGCAGCGCTGAGTGCTCGCGAGAGCTCGTCGGGGGTCACCGGGCGATTCTACGTGGGCGAGCCAGGGCCTTGCGGGGGCGTCTCGGGGAGGTCGTCCGGGTAGATGACGTCGATCTCGACGATGGACTGGGGGAAGTCCTTGCGGTTGTTGGTGAGGAAGTGGTCGGCGCCGGCGCGCACAGCCGTCGCGAGATGGACCGCGTCGGGTGCCCTCAGCCCGTAGGCCACCGTGACGCCCAGGGCGAGGTCGGCCGTCGGGGCGTCGAAGGCCA
>CBINDH010000214.1:0-5003 GCA_966249365.1 uncultured Xylanimonas sp.
GTCGATGCCCTCGACCCGGGCGTAGTTGGCGCGCGTTGTCGGGTACCAGAGGCCCGGCACCGAGAGGCAGCCCTCGTCACCGTCCTGCAGCTCGTCGCCCAGCGCGACGATGCGCGGATTGAGGACGTAGCCGATCTCGTCGTCGATGTTCCACGAGAAAGCACGCAGGTTCACGCCGATCTGGTTGGCGGCGAGGCCGGCGCGGCCCTCCGCGTCGACGGTGTCGAGCAGGTCGGTCACCAGGGAGCGGACCCGGTCGTCCATCGTCGTGATCTCGTCGCACGCGGTGCGCAGCACAGGGTCGGGGATCACGCGGATCTCTCGCATCGCCATGCCCGGCATTCTTCCATGTCGAGATGCGCGGCGGTCGTCAGCGGTCGTTGACGACCAGCCCGACGACGACGGCGACGACACCCCAGAACATCAGCGAGATGCCGAGGGCGAGCATGAGCCCGCCGACGGGCCCCGAGGGGGTGTCCGTGGTGTTCGCGGCGGTCCGCCACGCCAGGAGAGCACCGCAGACCACGAGCGCTCCCCCGACCACGAACCACCACACACGCTCAACGGTGACACATGCACCCCCGCACCGCTCCGGTAGGCTCACCGCGCGCGCCCCGTTAGCTCAGCTGGTCAGAGCAGGAGACTCATAATCTCTCGGTCGCGGGTTCAAGTCCTGCACGGGGCACCATGGCAAGATCTGTGCGATGCCGCGCCTGAGAGCGGGCAGTCCGGTGTCAGCCGTTCGTCTCGGGGTCGCCCGGTCAGCGCGCGTGGCCCACAGGCATGTGATCGACGTCATCGCGCAGCGAGAGGCCCGCCGCCTCGCGGCGGAGGACGACCCCGACGGGCACGACGGCGAGGCACACCAGGATGCCCAGGACGGTCAGGGACCCGCCCACCAGCTCGACGAAGCCCGCGTGCACGCAGACACCCGCGATCACCGCCGCCATGAACCAGAGCGAGCCGGCCAGCGCGGTGGCCCAACCTTTCGCCGTGCTCGTCCGCACGTCGCCGGCGCTCTCGGACGGGAGGAGCTTCCAGGCGGCGAGCAGCGCCAACTCGAAGCCGAGGATCGCGATCACCACCGCGGCGACGTACGGGCGCTCGAGGTACGCGACCTCGGGATACCTGGCGGCGGCCGCCGCCCCCACGTGCGGCACCGCCCACGCCTGAGTCAGGAAGGCCAGGAGCGCCAGCGCTCCGATGACAACCCGCGCGAACACGACCTGCAGCCTGGTCACGTCGCCAGCATCCTCGCTCGCGCGAACCGCGTCTACACCCATGCCCGGCCATCGATGAGCGATCGCGCGCTGCTCGCCGCTACGGTGACGCCATGTGGTCACGACGCCCCCGCCTGCCCGACGACGTCCGCGAGCGCCTCGTCCTGCCGACCGGAGCGCGGCCGCTCGCCGCGGGTGAGCTCAAGGACGGCGGCTGGGCAGCCGCCACCGCAGACGAGCTCCTCGTCTCTCCCGCCGACGGCGAGGTGCTGCGTCATCGGTGGTCCGACGTCGACCGCGCGTCGTTCGACCCTGCCCACGGGGTCGTGACGGTCCAGTGGGTCGACGCGTCCCCGGCGCTCCGCCTGCGCCCCACCGACCCTGCGCGGTCGCGGCTGCCGCAGGTGGTGCGCGAGCGCGTCGAGTGGTCGGTCGTGCTCGGCGAGGAGGTCGCCCTGCCGGGTGGTCGTTCGGCCCGTGTGGCGGTGCGCCGGCTGACCGACGGGACGATGTTCTCGCAGGCGCTCGCCGGGCCCGGCGTCGACCTCGACGACCCCTCGGTCGCGGCGCTCGTGGACGCCGCCGAGCGCCACGTCCGGGCCGCCGCGGGGCTGTCGGAGTGACGTTCGGCACGCGGTGAACAACTAGTTCGAACCACCCGCGAACGCCTGGTAATGTTCTCCACGGCCTCGGGCACGAGGTCGAGCGATCCCGCGTAGCTCAGTTGGCAGAGCATCCGACTGTTAATCGGACGGTCACTGGTTCAAGTCCAGTCGCGGGAGCCAGCAGGCCCGGAATCTCAACGATTCCGGGCCTTTCGCTTTGGGCGGGCCCCGCGCGATCAGCTGGCCGGCGGCACGTTGTGGTTCGACCGGAACACGTTGTCGGGGTCGTACGCGGCCTTGACCGCGGCGAGCCGGTCCCACGTCGCGTCAGGGTAGGCGCGCCGCGACGACTCCTGGCCGGGCTTGGCGAGGAAGTTCGCGTAGGCGGGCCCGGCAAGGCCGAGCGCGGACTCCGCCCCGTCGGACCACGCCTCGACGGCCGGTCCCGCGTCCGGGGCGGGTGTCAGCGCCACGGTCGTCACCATGAGGTCGTGGCCGCGGTGCGCGAACGCGGTGGCGTCCGCGGGGACGCGGGCGATCGCACCGCCCATGGCCCGGATCCAGACGGCGGAGATCATGGCGGGCGACGCGGCCAGCGCGTCCATGGCGCGCCCGACCCAGGCCTCGTCGACGTCGGACGTCTCCAGGAACCCGGTGCGCCCCGCGGCGAGCATCGGCGTCCCGCCGGGCCCGCCCTCGAACAGGGCCGCGTACGGCTTGGGGCCGAGAGCGTCGAGATAGGCCTCGCCGAGGGCGCGCAGGGGGGCGACGGCCGCCTCGCCGTCGGCGACGTCGCCGGACCAGGCGACCTGGAGCATCAGCACGTGCTTGCCGTGGACGCTCTCGGGCAGGAACGGCAGCGGCGGCGCGACCAGGGCGTTGACCATGACGGTGAGCTGCTCGGGAGCCTGGGTCGCGATGGCGACGGCGTCGACGAGGCTGCGCGGGGTGAGCGGGGTGATGAGCATGCCGCCGTACACCGGACCCTGCGGGACGAGCCGGAGGTCGAGCCGGGTGACGACGCCGAGGTTGCCGCCGCCGCCGCGCAGGCCCCAGAAGAGGTCCGGCTCCTCGTCGGCGCTCGCGCGGACCTTCCGCCCGTCGGCGAGGACGACCTCGGCGGCGAGCAGGGTGTCGATCGTGAGCCCGTCGCGGCGCGACAGGTAGCCGATGCCGCCGCCGAGCGTGATCCCGGCGACGCCGACCCCGCCCGTGTCGCCGAACCCGGTGGCGAGGTCGTGCTCACCGGCCGCCGCGGTGTACGCCCCGGCGAACGCGCCTCCCCCGGCGTGCCCCACGCGGGCGGCGCCGTCGATCTCGATGTCGGCGAGCAGCCGGAGGTCGAGCACGAGGCCGTCCTCGACGGTGCCGAACCGTCCGAGGCTGTGCCCGCCGCTGCGGACGGCGATCGGCAGGCCTGCCTCGCGGGCCGCGACGACGGCGAGCGCGACCTCGTCGGCGTCGCGCGGTCGTACGACGAGCGCGGGCGGACCGCCGGGCACGGCGAACGGCAGGGCCGCCGTCTCGGCGAACTCGTCGGAGTCCCTGGTCAGGACCCGGTCCCCCAGACGTGGTCGCAGGGCGTCGGCTACGGCGGAGATCTGTGTGGTGGTCACGTTCGTTGTCATCGCTTCGGGCTCCCTCAAAGGAGATCGCGGACTGGTCGTGGTACCAGCGGCCGGCTCGGACGGGCGCGGCCGTTCCGTCGATTCGACGTGACCGGTCTCCCGGTGTCCAGACGATTTCGCTCGTAGCGTGGGGCCGAAGTCCGCGGCCCACACGGGAATAGACGCGGGAATACTGGCACGCCGCGCGAGGCTTGCACCCTCGTGCCGACCACGCGAACCGGTGTCGGCCTGCGCTCGGAGCGCGGGCCGATCCTCCTGTCCCTGATGCTTGCCACGGCGCTCGTCGCGATCGACGCCACCATCATCGCGACGGCGTCGGCCACGATCGCGCGCGAGCTCGGCTCGTTCAACCAGCTCCCGTGGCTGTTCTCCAGCTACCTGCTCGCCCAGGCCGTCAGCACTCCCGTCTACGGGCGGCTCGCCGACATCGTCGGGCGCCGGCGCCTCATGCTCGTCGGCATCGGCCTGTTCTTCGTGGGCTCGGCGGTCGCGGGTGCGGCCACCGGCATGGGCATGCTCATCGCGGGGCGCGTGCTCCAGGGCCTCGGCGCGGGCGCCGTCATGCCCGTGTCGATGACCATCACCGCCGACATCTACACGCTCGAGGAACGCGCGAAGACGCAGGGCTACCTCGCCGCGGTGTGGGGCGTCTCGTCGGTCGTCGGGCCGACGCTCGGCGGCGTGTTCAGCGAGTTCGTGTCCTGGCGGTGGATCTTCTGGGTCAACCTGCCGCTCGCCGTCGTCGCCGCCGCGATGCTGGTGGCGCGCTACCGCGAGTCGCAGGGGACGTCGCGCCGCGAGCCCGTCGACTACCTGGGCGCGCTGCTCCTGAGCAGCGGAAGCACGGTGCTGCTGCTGGGCCTCCTGGAGACGGGCTGGCCGTGGTTCGTCGGTGCCGCCGTCCTGCTGGCCGGGTTCGTGGTGCGCGTGCGCACGACGCGTTACCCGATCCTCGACCTGTCGATCCTGCGCCGCCGCGTCGTCGGCGCCTCGACGACGGCGTCGCTGCTCATCGGCGTCGTCGTCCTCGGGCTGTCGACGTACGTGCCGATCTACGCGCAGGAGGTGCTGGGGTCCGGCGCGCTGCTCGCAGGGTTCGCGCTCGCGGCGCTGACCCTGGGCTGGCCGATCTCGGCCTCGCAGGCGGGCCGGTTCTACCTGCGGCTCGGGTTCCGGCTCACCGCGGTGATCGGGTCCGCGCTCGTCCTCGTCGGCTCGCTGCTCATGCTGCTGCTGGGCCCGACGACGCCGCTCGTCGTGGTGGGCGTGTTCTGCTTCGTGGTCGGCGTCGGGATGGGCCTGACGGCGGTGCCGACCCTCATCGCCGCGCAGACGTCCGCCACGCCGACCGAGCGCGGGGCCGTCACCGGCACGAACATGTTCGCCCGCTCCATCGGCTCCGCCGTGGGCGTCGCGGTCCTCGGCGCCATCGTCAACGCGCACGCCACCCTCGGGGCGGACGGCACGCCGCACGGGCCGGGCGTGATGACCGGCATGCGCTGGGTGTTCGGCGTCCTCGCCGTCGTCGCGGTCGCGCTCGCCGCGACGGT
>CBINDH010000215.1:0-4979 GCA_966249365.1 uncultured Xylanimonas sp.
GTAGCCGTCCTTGGCCGAGACGGGCACGATCGCGGCCCACTCGCGCTCGTGCTCGGCCGCGAGCGCGTCGACGGCGAGCAGATGCTCCATGAGCGTGGCCCGGTCCACGAGGTCGGCCTTGGTGACGACGGCGACGACGGGGACCGCGCGCCGACCGGTCATCAGCGGCGCGAGCTGAGCCGCGATGAAGCGGTCGCCCGGGCCGACCTTCTGGTCGGCGGGCAGGCAGAACGCGATGACGTCGACCTCGCCGAGCGTCTCCTTGACCAGGTCGTTGAGGCGCTGGCCGAGCAGGGTGCGCGGCCGGTGGAGCCCGGGGGTGTCGACGAGGACGAGCTGTGCGTCGGGCCGGTGCACGATGCCGCGGATGGTGTGCCGCGTCGTCTGCGGCCGTGCCGACATGATGGCGACCTTCTCGCCGACGAGCGCGTTCGTGAGGGTGGACTTGCCCGCGTTGGGGCGGCCCACGAGACAGGCGAAGCCCGACCGGTGCTCGGTGGTTCCGTGCTCTGCTGCGGTCGTCATGCGGTGCTGTCCTTGTCGGTGCGGTCCCGGTGCTCGACGACCGGGGTCGGGGTGGACTCGACGGGCTCGCCCACCGAGGGGGTCGGCGTGAGGCTGACCAGGATGGTCGACACCTGCTTGCGGCGCCCCTCGACGCGTTCGGCCTCCAGGTGGAGCCCGCCGACGTCGGCGGTGGAGCCGGCCAGCGGCACCTTGCCGATCGCCTTGGCGAGCAGGCCGCCGGCGGTGTCGATGTCGTCGTCGTCGAACCGCAGGTCGAACAGGTCGCCGAGCTCGTCGACGGGCAGCCGGGCGGGCACGCGGAACACTCCCGGCCCGACCTGCTCGGGCTCCTCCTCGATGACGCGGTCGTGCTCGTCGTGCAGCTCGCCGACGAGCTCCTCGAGGATGTCCTCCACCGTCACGAGACCGGCGACGCCGCCGTACTCGTCGATGACGACGGCGATGTGCGTCGCCTTCTGCTGCATGTCGCGCAGCAGGTCGTCGACGGGCTTGGACTCGGGGACGAACACCGCGGGGCGCGCGACGCCCGAGACGGGTCGCGTCGCGGCGCCGGGGTCGGCGTCGAGCATGCGGGCGACGTCCTTGAGGTAGGCGATGCCGAGCAGGTCGTCGACGGACTCCCCCACGACGGGCACGCGCGAGAAGCCGGAGCGCAGGTACAGGCGCATGACCTTGCGCAGGGGGGTGTCGGCGTCGACGGTGACCATGTCGGTGCGCGGCACCATCACCTCGCGGGTCAGCGTGCCGCCGAGCTCGAAGACGCTGCGGATGAGCGCGCGCTCGTCCTCCTCGATGACGTCGGACTCCCCGACGCGGTCGACGAGGTCGCGCAGCTCCTCCTCCGTGGGCGCCGACTCCTGGTCGCGTCCGACGCGCGGCGCGGCCCACCCGGTGAGGCGACGCACGGCGGTCAGCAGGCCGGACAGCGCGAGCACCACGCGCAGCGGGTGCCGGAAGCCGTGCTGGCGCGGGCTCAGGCGGGCCATGACGAAGCCGGCCGCGAACCCGACGACGAGCAGCGCGACGAGCACCTCCCACCCGTCGCCGAGCCACCGCTCGGCGAGCAGGGCGACGGAGCCGAGGGCCAGGAGCTCGGCGACGACGCGGACCACGGCGACCGCGGCGACGGTCGCGGGCGGGTCGACGACGAGCGCCTGGGCCGCACGTGCGCGGTCGGCGCGCGTCTCGGCCTGCAGGCCGTCGCCCTGCTCGGCCTCGGCGAGGGCGTCGGCGATCGACGCCCGGGTGACACGCAGGACGGCGGCCTCGCCCGCCGACAGGAGGCCGGCGAGCAGGAGGCCGAGGACGGCGACGAGGACGAGAACGCCCGTCATCGGTGGATCACACCCCTCATCGGGACGCGAGGAAGGTCAGCAGGAGGCGGCGCTGGAGGCCGAACATCTCCTTCTCCTCGTCCGGCTCGGCGTGGTCGTAGCCGAGCAGGTGGAGGATTCCGTGCGTCGTCAGCAGCAGCATCTCCTCGACGGCCGAGTGCCCGGCCGCGGCGGCCTGCTTCGCGGCCACCTCGGGGCACAGCACGATGTCGCCGAGGGTGCCGGGCGGCGTGAGCTCGCCCTCACGCCCGGGCCGCAGCTCGTCCATCGGGAAGGAGAGCACGTCGGTCGGGCCGGGCTCGTCCATCCAGCGCACGTGCAGGTCCGTCATGACGGTCGTGTCGACGAACAGGATCGACAGCTCGGCCTGCGGGTGGACGTGCATGGCGTCGAGCACGAACCGGGCGAGCTCGGCGAACTCGGCCTCGTCGAGGCCGTCGACGTCGTACCCGGACTCGTTGGCAACTTCGATGGACATCCGTGCTCACTTCCGCCGGTCGCGCGACGTCGGCGACGTCAGGTCCCAGCGAGCGTAGGCGTCGATGATGTCGCTCACCAGGCGGTGGCGCACGACGTCGGACGAGGTCAGGCGGCAGAACTCGACGTCGTCGACGCCGGTGAGCACGTCCTCGACGACCCGCAGGCCGGAGGCCGTGCCGCCGGGCAGGTCGATCTGCGTGGCGTCGCCGGTGATGACCATCTTCGAGCCGAACCCGAGCCGGGTCAGGAACATCTTCATCTGCTCGACGGTGGTGTTCTGCGCCTCGTCGAGGACGACGAACGCGTCGTTGAGCGACCGCCCGCGCAGGAACGCGAGCGGAGCCACCTCGATGGTGCCGGCGTCGATGAGCTTCGGGATCGAGTCGGGGTCGACCATGTCGTGCAGCGCGTCGTACAGCGGGCGCAGGTACGGGTCGATCTTCTCGCTCAGGGTGCCGGGGAGGAACCCGAGCCGCTCGCCCGCCTCGACCGCGGGCCGCGACAGGATGATGCGGTTGACCTGGTGCGACTGCAGCGCCTGGACGGCCTTCGCCATCGCCAGGTACGTCTTGCCGGTGCCCGCCGGGCCGATGCCGAACGTGATCGTGTTGGCGTCGATGGCGTCGACGTAGTGCTTCTGTCCGATCGTCTTGGGCCGGATGGTGCGGCCCCGGCTCGACAGGATGTTGAACGTCAGCACCTCGGCGGGTCGCTGCGCCTGCTCGGACGAGAGCATCTTCACGGTGCGGCGCACGACGTCGGGCGTGAGCTGCGTGCCGCCCTCGACGACCTCGATCAGCTCGTCCAGCAGCCGCGAGACCGTGCCGACGTCGCCGGCGGGGCCGGTGACGGAGATCTCGTTGCCGCGCGCGTGGACGTCGACCTTGGGGAAGCCGTTCTCGACCTCGCGCAGCACCGAGTCCTGGGAACCGAGCAGCGCGACCATCGAGACGTGCGCAGGCACGACGATGCGGTGCTCCGAGGGCCGGCCGACGTGCTCGGACGTCGTGGGTTGGGAGGTGGGTTGGGTGGCAGACATGTGGACTTCAGTCTACCGGGGCACCATGCCCGACCAGGCCGGGACGCTCACGCGGGCGTCCACCCCAGTCGTGCGCCGGCGATCACGTGCCCGTGCACGTGGAACACGCTCTGACCGGCGTGCGGGCCGCTGTTGAAGATGAGCCGGTACTGGCCGTCGGCCAGGTCGCCCGCGACCTGGTCCGCGAGCGCCACGACCTCGGCGAGCAGCGTCGGGTCCGCCGCGGCGAGCACGGCGACGTCGCCGTGGTGGGCCTTGGGGACGACGAGCACGTGGACGGGTGCCTTCGGAGCGATGTCCCGGAACGCGATCACCCGGTCGGTGGACGCGACGACGTCGCTCGGGACCTCGCCGGCGACGATCTTGCAGAACAGGCAGTCGGCGTTGGCTGCGGAGGCGCTGGTCATGACCGCAGGCTACGCCCAGCGGCCCAGGCGGGCACTGAGCAACGCCACGGCGACGGGTCCGGCCGTCGAGGTGCGCAGCACGTGCGGGCCCAGCACCACGGTCTGCGCGCCGGCGTCGGTGAGCGCGCGCAGCTCGGCGTCGCCGATGCCGCCCTCGGGTCCGACGATGACGAGCAGCTCAGGGCGGTTCTCGGCGTCGGGCTCGGGCAGCCTCGCGGCGGCGATGGGCATCGTCGCCTCCTCGTGCAGGACGAGCGCGGCCCCGCCCGCGGCGACGACGTCGCGGACGCGGGCCGCGAGCTGCGGCGTCGTGACGCCGGCGCCGACCTCGGGCACCCACGCCCGGCGGGCCTGCTTGACGGCGGCACGCACGGTGGCGACCCAACGGGCACGCGAGCGCGCGGCCCGGTCGCCGCGCCACACGACGACCGACCGTTCGGCCTGCCACGGCAGGACCGCGTCGACGCCGACCTCGACGGCGGCCTCGACGGCCATCTCGTCGCGGTCGCCCTTGGCGAGCGCCTGCACGAGCGTGACGACGACGTCGGGCGCGGGCTCCCAGACCACGTCCTGGACGGTGAGCCGCACCTGCGGGCCGCCGGTCGCCGCGACGACGCACTGGAGGCGGTGCCCGGCGCCGTCGACGACGTCGACGCGCTCGCCGACACGCTTGCGCTGCACGACGGCGGCGTGGCGCCCCTCGGTGCCGTCGAGCACGTAGGTGCTGCCCGCGCCGTGCGCGGCGAGCGACGTGTCGGCGAGGAAGACCGGGGCGCTCATCCCCCTATCGTCCGCTGAGCTTGTCGCGGATGCGGGAGAACACGCCCGGGTTGGCCGCGGCCAGCCGCGGTTCGGGGCGCTCCTCGCCGCGCAGCGCGGCCAGGCGGCGCAGCAGCTCGGCCTGCTCGTCGTCCTCGGGCTTGGGGACGGTGACCTCGATGTGCACGTGCAGGTCGCCGCGGCCGCCGGTGTGCAGGTGGCCGACGCCCAGGCCCTTGAGCGTGATGACCTGACCCGGCTGCGTACCGGGGCGCAGGTCGATCTCCTGGCTTCCGTCGAGCGTGTCGAGGGGCAGCACGGTGCCGAGCGCGGCGGCCGTCATGGGCACGGGCAGGGTGGCGTGCAGGTCGTCGCCGCGGCGCACGAACACCTCGTGCGGCTTCTCGCGGATCTCGACGTACAGGTCGCCGG
>CBINDH010000216.1:0-4944 GCA_966249365.1 uncultured Xylanimonas sp.
CGCGCCGGTCAGGGCCCGCACCTCGGCCGGGTCGGCGGCCGACGCGAGCATGGGTGCCAGGCGGACGGTGACGTCGGCGGCCGGCGCGTCGTCGTCCCGCGCGCCGTCGGCTCCTGGGCGCGCCGTGGGCGCCTCGTCGGCCTGCTCGTCGTCGGACGCCGCCCCGCCGTCGGACGCCGCCTCGCCGTCGGGCTGCGACTTCGTACGGTGGATCAGCCACTGGTTGTCGTCGTCTCCGCGCCCCGTGTGGATCAGGGCCAGGCGGCGCGAGCCGCGGCGCTCGCTGTGCAGGGTGACGATGACCTCCTTGCCGTCACGCCACTTCTCGAGCTCGTACGTGCCGGCGTCCCAGATCGTGACCTCGCCGGCGCCGTACTCGCCGCCGGGGATGGTGCCCTCGAAGCTGCCGTATGCGAGCGGGTGGTCCTCGGTCTGGACGGCGAGGTGGTTCTTGGCCGGGTCGGTCGGTTCGCCCTTGGGCAGCGCCCAGCTCACGAGCACGCCCTCGTGCTCCAGCCGGAAGTCCCAGTGCAGGCGCCTGGCGTGGTGCTCCTGGATGACGAACGTGTTGCCCTCGGCGTGGTCGCCGGCGTCGAACGGCTCGGGCGTCCTGGCGGGGTCGCGCTTCTCGTTGTACGTCGCCAGCCGCTCGAACCGGGCCAGGTGCGCGGGCGTCGGCTCGAGCTGCGACAGGTGGCCCTCGGTGAGCCCCGCGAGGAGGTCGCCGTCGGCCTCGACGCGGGCGAGCACCTCCTCGAACGTCAGGTGCCGCAGGTCCGGGTCGTCGAGCTCCGCCCAGGTGCGCGGCGCCGCGACGGTCGGGTGCGCGCGCCCGCGCATCGAGTACGGCGCGATCGTCGTCTTCGCGCCGTTGTTCTGCGACCAGTCGACGAGGACCTTGCCGCCGCGCAGCGACTTCTTCATGTCGCTGACGACCAGGTCGGGGTGCTCGGCCTCGAGGTACCGGGCGAGCTCGTGCGCGACGGCCGAGACCTCGTCGGTCGTGGACGGCCGCGCCCCCTCCGGGTCGGAGCCGGCCGACAGCGCGGCGTACAGGTGGATGCCCTTGGACCCCGAGGTGACGGGCAGCGGCTCCAGCCCCATCCCCTGCAGGATCGCCCGCGCCAGCCGGGCCACCTCCGCGCACTCGGCCAGACCCGCGCCCTCGCCGGGGTCGAGGTCGAGCACGAGCCGGTCGGGCGGGAGGTGCGCGCCCGTGCGGCCCACCTGCCACTGCGGCACGTGCAGCTCGAGCGTCGCCGTCTGCGCGAGCCACGCGAGCGTGGCGACGTCGTCGACCAGCACGTAGTCGTTGACCGAGCTCTTGTGCTTGATGCGGTGCGTCCGCACCCACGACGGCGTCGACTTGTCCGCGTTCTTCTGGAAGAAGACCTGGCCCTCGACGCCGTCGGGCCAGCGTTTGCGGGTCGCGGGCCGCCGGCGGGCGTGGGGGAGCAGCACGGGTGCGATCCGGACGTAGTAGTCGAGCACCTCGCCCTTCGTCGTACCCGTGGCCGGGTAGAGCACCTTGTCCAGGTTTGTCAGCTGGAGCCGGTGCCCTTCGATGGTGACGGTCTGCGGGGCGGCCACCGTTCCATCGTCGCGCGGCCTGCGCCGACGGTCGACTCAGGCGTCAGCCGACCGGCGTCGCGCGCCGGGTGTGGCGCGCCGTCGTGGGCATCGACCTACGGTGAACCTGTGACAGATCCACAGGTCCCGCAGACGCCCGCGCCCGAGCCCGTCCTCGGGACGGGCACGCTCCCCGAGCCGGCCCAGATCAGGCGGCTCATGCACGACCTGCGCCGGATGATGCTGAGCTACAAGTTCGGGATCGACGAGATCATGACGAAGATCGGCATCCTCCGCGACGAGTTCCGCCACATCTCGCACTACAACCCGATCGAGCACGTCGGCTCGCGGCTCAAGTCGTTCGAGTCGATCCTCGCCAAGGCGCGCCGCAAGAACATCCCGCTGACGCTGGCGGGCATCCGCGGGGAGATGTTCGACATCGCGGGCGTGCGCGTGACCTGCAGCTTCGTGTCGGACATCTACCGGGTGCGGGACATGATCGTGGCCCAGCAGGACATCACGCTCGTCGAGGAGCGGGACTACATCGCCCACCCCAAGCCGTCGGGGTACAAGTCGCTGCACCTCATCGTGCGCGTGCCCGTCTACCTCTCCGACCGGGTCGAGAACGTCATCGTCGAGATCCAGCTCCGCACCATCGCCATGGACTTCTGGGCGAGCCTGGAGCACAAGATCTTCTACAAGCTGGGCGCGCAGGTACCCAAGCACCTGGCGGACTCCCTCAAGCTCGCCGCCGACGTCGCCTGGTCGCTCGACACGTCGATGGAGCGGATCCACGAGGAGGTGCGCGCGGTCGCCGGCGACGACGAACCGCCCGGCCGCGGGGAGCTGCTCGGGCCCGAGGAGATGCTCGAGGCGTTCATGCGCGCGGCGGACGTGACGGACCCGTCGTTCGGCCGCGAGGGTTCGGCGGGGTAGCAGCGCGGTGTGACCCGGGTCACCATGGTGTGATGCGGGCCATCTGGAAGGGAGCGGTGACGTTCGGCCTCGTGAACGTCCCCGTCAAGCTCTACAGCGCCACCGAGGACCACGACGTGCCCCTGCACCAGGTGCACGACGCCGACGGCGGGCGCATCCGTTACCAGCGCGTGTGCGAGCTGGACGGCAAGGTCGTGCCCTACGAGAACATCGACAAGGCGTACGACGACGGCGAGCACACCGTGGTGCTGAGCAAGGACGACCTCGCCGGTCTGCCCGCCGAGCGCGACCGCGAGATCGAGGTGGTCGAGTTCGTGCCGAGCGACCAGATCGACCCGATCATGCTCGACCGCACCTACTACCTGGAGCCCGACTCGAAGTCGACCAAGGCGTACGTGCTGCTGCGCCGCACCCTGGAGGAGACCGACCGGACGGCGGTCGTGAAGTTCGCCCTGCGGCAGCGCACCCGCCTCGCGGCGCTGCGCGTGCGCGGCGACGTGCTCGTGCTGCAGACGCTGCTGTGGTCCGACGAGGTCCGCGAGGCCGAGTTCCCCTCGCTCGAGGAGACCGTGAAGGTCTCGGCCAAGGAGCTGGCGATGTCCCAGCAGCTCGTCGAGAGCTTCGAGTCCGACTTCGCGCCCGACCAGTTCGAGGACGAGTACCAGGCCCAGCTCAAGAAGCTCATCGAGGCCAAGATCGACAAGGGCGAGGCGGTGAGCACCGCAGAGACCTTCGGCGAGGCCGCCGAGGGCGAGGGCGCCGAGGTCATCGACCTCATGGAGGCGCTGCGGAAGAGCGTCGAGGAGGCGAAGTCGAAGCGGCGGAAGTCGGGATAGCCCGCCCGAGCCGCACGCGCAGGCCGCGCTCGCCCGAGCGCATCACCACGCCGTGCGCCGCGACCAGCACCCACGTCGGCGTCAGCGCCAGCAGGCGGCCGACGACGTCGCGCCGCGCCAGGGCCACCGACAACGTCAGGCTGACCTCGGTGGCGCCTCCGTCGTCGTCCGCGTCGGGCAGAGGCGCGGCCAGGTGCGTGACGACGACGGCCGCCGTTCCGACCAGGTCGCCCGAGGCGATCATCAGCGCGCGGCCGGCGTGACCCGAGACGGGCTCGTGGGCGGACTCGAGGACGAGGCCGACGCGCAGCGTCCACCCCAGCGGGCTGCGCACGCGCACCCGCACGCGCGACCAGCGGTCCGCGGTGCGCCTTCCGGTCGCGACCACCTCGTCGGCCGTCAGCCTGGGCCACCACGACGGCCAGGTGAAGGCCGGGTCCGCGAAGACGTCCCAGACGGCGTCGACGGGCGCGTCCACGTGCCAGCGGCTCACGAGACGGAACTCGCGCATGCACCTCATCCTGCGCGCCGGAGGCGGGATCGGCGCGACGTGTCGGTTTGCCGTCGCCGCAGGTCGTCGGTGAGGGTGGGGGCGTGAGCAAGGCCGCGAGGCGCGCCCCCGCCCGCTGGGTCCTGTGGACCCTCGCGGGCGCCCTGGTGCTGCTCGCGAGCGTGTGGTTCGGGGTGACGACCGCGCGCGCGAACCTGTCGCTCGGCCCGCACGAGGCGTTGTACGAGGTCACGACGTCGGGCGAGGTCGTCGCCGACCTCGGGCCGATCGGCACGATGCGCATCGACTCGCCGGCGGGACCGCTCGGCGTCGACGTGACCATCCGCGAGATCCCGGCCGACCTCGCCCAGATCGACCAGTCCTCCACGCTCGAGGACCTCAGCGCCGACCTCCAGTCGTACCTCCAGTTCTTCTCGACGCCCGAGGCCACGGTCGCGGAGGTGACCCGCGCGCTGGTGGTCGACGCCGTACGCCGCTCGGTCGTGGCCCTCGTCGTCCTCGTCGCGCTCGGCGGGGGGCTCTGGTGGCTGCTCGGCGGCGAGCGACGCCGGGAGCTGGGTGCGCGGGTGCTGCCCCACACGTGGCAGATCACCGCGGGCACGGTGGTGGTCGCCCTGCTGGCCGGCGCGCTCGCCGCCGACGACCGCACCGCCCCCGAGAGCACCCGGACGTCGCCCGTGTTCGCCGGTCCCGCGCTCGAAGGGGCGCGCCTCACCGGGCGCCTGGCGGGCGTCATGGACACCTATGGCGCCCAGCTTCTCGGGATCTACCGCAGCAACGAGCGCTTCTACGCCGACGCCCGCGTCGCGCTGCAGGACGCGTGGGACCGCCAGCAGCGGATCGACGTGCGGCTCGCCGCCGCGGCCGCGTCGCAGGGCACCGCGGGGCTCGACCTCCCGGAGGCGCTGCCGTCGGGCGAGCCGACCCCGTCGGGCAGCCCGTCGGACGGGGCGACGCCGTCGGGCGGGGCGTCCCCCTCGGGCGGGGCGTCCCCCTCGGGCGAGACGACGCCGACCGAGGATGACGGCACGACGCCAGGTGCCGAGGGCCGCCGCTCGTTCCAGGAGCGGGCGGAGGGCGAGGAGCTCCAGA
>CBINDH010000217.1:0-4926 GCA_966249365.1 uncultured Xylanimonas sp.
CACGACGACGCCCACCCCCGGACGCAGCCCCCGCCGAGATGGCGATTCTCGTCGCTCGGCGATGCCTCACACCGACCGACACTGCCATCTCGGCGAAGGGCGCACCGGGGGAGGGGAGCGGGGCGCCGGGGGCGGGGGACGGGGAGGGAGGGGAGGGAGCGAGGGTGGGCGCGGGAGTCGCCCTCGGAGGGGGCCGGGCGCCCGCGCGGGCAGACGGGTGCGCTCCGCGCGCGGCTGCGGCCGCGAGGGCGGAGGCGGTCGCCGCGCGGCTGGGGCCGCGAGGGCGGAGGCGGTAAGGTGGGGGACGGCGTTGATCCGGCCATCACCGGGGAGTCTCCGGAAGAACGGCCCCGCTCCGAGGAACAGGGCTCACTAGAACCGGACGGGTGGGCCCGTCACAGCCTCGAACGAGCGGTCGCTCCGTCGTCGTCGCGCCCAGGTGCGGCGGTCGGGGCGGCAAGCGGGGTGGTACCGCGGTGCGCTCCTGCCGGCCCGGCAGGGGGCGTCGTCCTCGCAGAGAGACCCGCTGAAGACTCGTTCGAGGAGCCCCGCTTCCATGGCCTACCCGCTGCACCGCACGCCGTCGTCATCGCCCGACGTCCAGGGCGCCGCACGGAGCACGTCGTCCGGCTCCGCCGGAGCAGGCATCCCCGCCTCTCCGGACCTGCCGGCGATGGAGCGCGAGGTCCTCGCGTACTGGGCCGAGGACCGCACCTTCGAGGCGTCGGTCGAGAAGAACCCCGCCGGTGAGCGGGGCGAGAACGAGTTCGTCTTCTACGACGGCCCGCCCTTCGCCAACGGCCTGCCGCACTACGGCCACCTGCTGACCGGGTACGCCAAGGACGTCGTCCCGCGCTACCAGACGATGCGCGGCAAGCGCGTCGAGCGGCGGTTCGGCTGGGACACGCACGGTCTCCCGGCGGAGCTCGAGGCCATGAGCCAGCTCGGCATCAAGACGAAGGACGAGATCGTCGAGCTCGGCATCGAGAAGTTCAACGCGGCGTGCCGCCAGTCGGTGCTCAAGTACACGGGCGAGTGGCGTGAGTACGTGACCCGTCAGGCGCGCTGGGTCGACTTCGACCACGACTACAAGACGATGGATCTGACCTTCATGGAGTCCGTCATCTGGGGCTTCAAGCAGCTGTGGGACAAGGGCCTCGTCTACGAGGGCTTCCGCGTGCTGCCGTACTGCTGGAACGACCAGACGCCGCTGTCGAACCACGAGCTGCGCATGGACGACGACGTCTACCAGACGCGCCAGGACCCGGCGGTGACGGTCGGCTTCCCGGTCACTTCCGCCCCCGAGGGGTCGGTCGTGCAGGAGGGCGACAAGCTCCTCATCTGGACGACGACGCCGTGGACGCTCCCGTCCAACCTGCTCGTCATGGTCGGCCCGGAGGTCGAGTACGTCGTCGTCGAGTCGGCGTTCACGGGGACGACGCAGCGCTACGTCGTCGCCGCGGAGCGGCTCGCGGCGTACGCGCGTGAGCTGACCGACGAGGGCAACGACGCGCCCACCGTCGTCGGGCGCCTGACCGGCGCGGAGCTGGCCGGCGTCACGTACCGCCCGCCGTTCACGTACTACGAGGGTCACGAGAACGCGCACCGCGTCGTCGTCGCCGACTACGTCACGACGACGGACGGCACGGGCCTGGTGCACGGCGCCCCGGCGTTCGGTGAGGACGACAAGCTCGTGGGCGACCGCGAGGGTGTCGCGGCAGTCATCCCGGTGGGGTCCGACGGACGCTTCCAGTACCCGGTGACCGATTACGCCGGCCTGCAGGTGTTCGACGCGAACCTGCTGATCATCGAGCACCTCAAGGCCGCGACCCGTGGGGAAGGCGAGACGGGCAGCGTGTCCGAGGGCACCGTCATGCTGCGCCGCGAGTCGTACGCCCACTCGTACCCGCACTGCTGGCGCTGCCGCCAGCCGCTCATCTACATGGGCGTGAGCTCGTGGTTCGTCGCGGTCACCAAGGTCAAGGAGCGCATGCTCGCGCTCAACGAGGAGATCGCCTGGACGCCCGAGCACATCAAGCACGGCATCTTCGGCAAGTGGCTCGAGGGCGCCCGTGACTGGTCGATCACCCGGAACCGGTTCTGGGGCTCGCCCGTGCCGGTGTGGAAGTCGGACGACCCCGAGTACCCGCGCGTCGACGTCTACGGTTCGCTCGCCGAGCTGCAGGCCGACTTCGGCGTCGAGGTGACCGACCTGCACCGCCCGTACATCGACGACCTGACGCGCCCGAACCCGGACGACCCGACGGGGAGGTCGACGATGCGCCGCGTCGAGGACGTCATGGACGTCTGGGTGGATTCCGGGTCCATGCCGTACGCCCAGGTGCACTACCCGTTCGAGAACCAGGAGTGGTTCGAGAACCACTACCCGGGCGACTTCATCGTCGAGTACATCGGCCAGACGCGCGGCTGGTTCTACACGCTGCACGTGCTCGCGACGGCGATCATGGACCGCCCGGCGTTCAAGTCGGCGGTGTCGCACGGCATCGTGCTCGGCTCCGACGGCCGCAAGATGTCGAAGTCGCTGCGCAACTACCCGGACGTCAACGAGGTGTTCGACCGTGACGGGTCGGACGCGATGCGCTGGTTCCTCATGTCGTCGCCGATCCTGCGCGGCGGCAACCTCGTGGTCACCGAGGAGGGCATCCGCGACTCGGTGCGGTCGGTGCTGCTGCCGATGTGGAGCACGTACTACTTCTTCACGCTGTACGCCAACAACGCGAAGCGTCTCGGCGGCGGGGCGGGCTACCAGGCGTCCGCCGTCGCGGCAGACCGCGTCGCCGGCCTGCCCGCGCTCGACCGCTACATCCTCGCCAAGTCCGACGACCTGGTGACGACCACGACGGCGCAGCTCGACGCGTACGACATCGCGGGCGCGTGCGAGTCGGTGCGCGTGTTCCTCGACGTGCTGACCAACTGGTACGTGCGCACGCAGCGCGACCGCTTCTGGGAGGAGGACGCCGACGCGTTCGACACCCTGTACACCGTCCTCGAGACGCTGTGCCGCGTCGCGGCGCCGCTGGCCCCGCTGCTGACCGAGGAGATCTGGCGCGGCCTGACGGGCGAGCGCTCGGTGCACCTGGCCGACTGGCCGACGCCCGCCGGCGCCGCCGACGACGCCCTGGTCGCCGCGATGGACGAGGTCCGGGCGGTCGTCTCGACGTCGTTGAGCCTGCGCAAGGCCAACAAGCTGCGCGTGCGCCAGCCGCTGGCCCGCCTCACGGTCGCCGTGTCCGACCCGGAGGCGCTCGCGGACTACGCGGGTCTGCTGCGCAGCGAGCTCAACGTCAAGGAGGTCGAGCTCGTCCAGGCCGACGCGGGCACCGCGGAGCGCTTCGGCATCGTCGAGCGGCTCGCCGTCAACGCCCGTGCGGCCGGCCCGCGTCTGGGCCGCGGCGTGCAGGCGGTCATCAAGGGCGCGAAGGCGGGGGCCTGGTCCCGCGACGCCGAGGGCGCCGTCGTCGTCACCACCGACGACGGCGACGTCGCGCTGCTCGAGTCCGAGTACGAGCTGACGACGGTCGTGGGCGAGGGTGCCGGCGGGCAGCTCGCCGCGGCCGTGCTGCCCGCGGGCGGGTTCGCCGTCCTCGACCTGGCGCTGACCCCGGAGCTCGAGGCGGAGGGCTACGCCCGCGACGTCGTCCGCGACGTGCAGGACGCGCGCAAGGCGGCCGGACTCGAGGTCGGCGACCGCATCGCGCTCAGCCTCACCGTCCCCGGCGACCGTGTCGACGCCGTCGAGGCGCACCGCGACCTGGTCATGTCCGAGACGCTGGCCGTGACGCTCGACGTCGCCGCGGGCGACGGCGAACGAACCGTCCAGGTGGTGAAGGCGTGAGCGCCAAGGGCCGCGGCGCGGACCGGACGGCGGCGCAGGCCGCCGCCGAGGAGGCCGCCGCCCAGGCGTCCCTGCGCGAGGTGTACCGCGAGATCATGTCGCGGAACCCGGAGCACGACTTCGACCCGACGCTCGGCCGGGTCGAGCGGGTGCTCGAGCTGCTCGGGGACCCGCAGAGGTCCTTCCGCGTCGTGCACCTGACGGGCACCAACGGCAAGACGTCCACGGCCCGGATGGTCGAGTCGCTCGTCCGCGAGCACGGCCTGCGCACGGGCCTGTTCACGTCGCCGCACCTGACGAGCGTCACCGAGCGCATCCAGGTCGACGGCGTTCCCGTCAGCGCCGCGCGGTTCGTCGAGGTGTGGGAGGACGTCGCGCCGTACATCGGCGTCGCCGACCGGGAGTCGCAGGAGGCGGGCGGTCCGCGCCTGAGCTTCTTCGAGGTGCTCACGGTGATGGCGTTCGCCGCGTTCGCCGACGCGCCGGTCGACGTCGCCGTGATCGAGGTCGGCATGGGCGGCTCGTGGGACTCGACCAACGTCGTCGACGGCGACGTGGCGGTCGTGACCCCCGTGGGGATGGACCACCAGCGGTGGCTCGGCGACACGCTCGAGGAGATCGCCGCGACCAAGGCCGGGATCATCAAGGACCGCGCGACGGCGGTCATGTCGGCTCAGGAGCCCGTCGTCTCCGAGGTCGTGCGTGCCCGGGCCGACGCCGTCGGCGCGCACCTGCTGCGCGAGGGCTACGAGCTCGAGGTCGCGGGTCGGCAGATCGCCGTCGGCGGGCAGGTCGTCGACCTTCGCACGCCCGCGGGCCTGTACACGGGGGTGTTCCTCCCGCTGCACGGCGAGCACCAGGCGCACAACGCGCTGCTCGCGCTCGCGGCGGTCGAGGCGCTGCTGTCCGGTGGGGGAGCGCTCGACGCGAGCGTGGTCGAGGCCGGGTTCGCGGGCGTCACGTCGCCGGGCCGGCTCGAGCTGGTCCGTTCGTCGCCGACGATCCTCGTCGACGTCGCGCACAACCCGCACGGGGCCGAGGCGATGGTCGCCACCCTCGACGAGGTCTTC
>CBINDH010000218.1:0-4889 GCA_966249365.1 uncultured Xylanimonas sp.
GCCGGCCCGCCCGTCCGCGGCGTCCGGCGTCGGGACGAGGCACGCGTCGCCCTCGCACGCGACGCCGTCGTCGCCGAACATCATCAGCCCGGTCACGCGACCGTGGCCTTCTCGTCGTGGGCCATCTGGAGGACCTGCGCGAACATCGACGGGTCCTGGGCGCCGGAGATCCCGTACTTGCCGTCGATGACGTAGAACGGCACGCCATGGATCCCGAGCGCCGCGGCCTGGGCGACGTCGTCCTTGACCGCGGGCGTGTACGTGCCGGCCTCGAGCGCGGCGATGACGTCGTCGCGGTCGAAGCCGAGGGTCGCGGCGAGGTCGGCGAGGTCGGCGATGCGGCCCACGTGCCCGCCGTCGACGAAGTAGGCGCGCAGCAGCGCCTCCTTCATCTCTTCCTGGCGGCCGCGCTCCTTGGCGTAGTGCAGCAGCTCGTGCGCCTTGACGGTGTTGGTCTGGTGGACGTGGTCGTAGTCGTAGTCGAGGCCGACCGACGCGGCGATCTGCGTGACGCGGTCGAGCATCTGCTCGACCTGCTCCATGGGCATGCGCTTGCGCTCGGCGAGGAACTGGGCGGGGGTGCCGTCGTAGTCGACGGGGGTGTCGGGGGACAGCTCGAAGGAGTGGTAGACGACGTCGACGTCGACGCCCGTCGTGGCCACGGCCTGCTCGAAGCGGCGCTTGCCGATGTAGCACCAAGGACACTGGACGTCGGACCACACGTCGACGCGCACGGGTTCGTTCATGCCCCGGTCAACTACCCGGAGTGCCGTCATTGTTCCGGGTGTCGTCCGACGACGTCGATGGCTGCTCGTCGGCGCCGCGCGTCGACGAGGACCGCGACGTTGTCGCCGCGCTGCTCCGCGCTCCCGAGCCCGGCGGGCAGCGCCCGGAGCACGGGGTCGGTGATCGTGGCGACGCCGGCGGGGACGAGGTCGGGGGCCACGCACAGGTAGGGCCGGTCGTAGAAGTCGACGACGGCGGGCTCGCACGTGGGGAGCCCCGCGCGGCCCTGCAGACCCGCGAGCGCCTCGAGCGCCACGCGCAGGGCCTCGCCGCGCTCCTGCCACGAGCCCGCGGCGAGCGCCACCTCGAGCGGCCCGACGACGTGGGCGGCGATGGGCAGGCGGCGCAGCAGCGTGCCGCGCCACTTGGGGTAGGGCACCCAGGTGCGACACAGCGTGAACGCGAGGTGGACGGCCACGTCGACGAGGCGGGCCGCGATGACACGCGAGCCGAGCTCGTCGCCGCGGTCGCCTGCCCGGCCCATGAGGGGCAGCTCCTCGTCGAGGCGCTGCCAGTCGCACGCGACCACGTAGCGCCACACGTCGTCGGGGTACCAGGCGAGCGCGCCGCGCAGCCGCGTGAGGTCGCCGGGGCCGTCGGCGAAGACCTCGCCCGCCGTCACCTCGAGGGCCGCCTGCCCGGTGAGCGACAGCCAGTCCTCGGTGGTCGGTGCGTGGCGCGGGTCGAAGCCGAGCAGGTCGCGGGCGAAGCCCGCCACGGTCAGGACGTCGACGCCCGACGTCGGGTGCGTCGCCCCGGTGTACCGGATGCGTGTCGGCAGGCCGCGGTGCTCGGCGGGCAGGTGTGCGTCGAGCGCGGCGCGCACCCCCGCGACGTCGTCGGGTGCGACGAACACCTGCAGCCGCAGGCCCCAGTCATGGTCGCGGGACGTCGTGTCGTCGAGGCCGAGCACGTCGGACCCGGCTCCCACGCGGGCGGCGGCGTACGCGACGGACGGGCACCACCGGTCCAGGAGCGGGCCGACGACGGCGGCGTGGTAGTCGCGGGAGAGCGCGAGCCCCGGGGGCAGGTCGTGCGTCACGGCAGCACCCTCGCACACCGCGTGGCGCCTGCCGACGTGCCGTGCGGTCAGTCGCCGCCGGGGTCGGGGTCGGGTGTCTCCTCCGGGTCAGGCTCGACCGGGGGCGGCGTCGGCGTTGGCTCGGGGGTGGGCTCCGGGTCCTGCGGCTCGGTGGCGGGCGGGGGCTCGGGCGCCTCCGGTGCCTCGGGCTGGACCTCGGGGACGGGCGGCGTCTCGACGACGGGCGGCGCCACGACGCCCACGAGGTCCGGGTCGGGCGCGGGGAACGTCAGCAGCGGCAGGTCGGCGTGGGCGCGGTTCATGAAGTCCTGCCACATCGGCGCCGCGAGCGTCGAGCCGAACAGGGTGCGGATGAAGCGCCCGTTGAGGTTGATGTTGAAGTGCTGCGTCTCGCCCTCGGCCGAGCCGACCCACACCGCCGTCGAGAGCTGCGGGGTGAAGCCGACGAACCAGGTCTGCGATGAGCCCTGGTTGGTGCCCGTCTTGCCGGCGGAGACGCGGCCTCCGGCGAGCTGGCTCCGGCGGCCCGTGCCGTCGGTCATGACGTGCTCGAGCGCGTACGTCACGGTCGCGGCGACGTTCGCGGGCAGGGCGTCCGGGTTGCAGTTCGCGGCGGGTACGGGCAGGTCCTCGCCGCCCGGTCCGACGACGCTCGTGATCGCGACGGGCTCGCAGTAGGTGCCCCCCGCGGCGAGCGTCGCGTGGGCCGCGGCGAGCTGCAGCGGCGTCGTCGTCTGGGTGCCCATGATCATCGCGGGCGTGATCAGGACGTCGTCGGGCTGCGGGTCGAACAGGGTCACGACGCTGCCGCCGGGGCCGGGCTTCGTCGTGGGGCGGAAGCCCATGTCCCAGGCCGTGTCGCGCAGGCTGCACAGGTCGATCTGGGTGGACATGTCCGCGAACGCGGTGTTGACCGAGTCGCCCGTCGCGCGCAGCACCGTGATGTCGCCGCGCAGGTTGCCTTCGACGTTGCGCGGTGCCCAGGGCGCACCGCCGAACTGCGTGCACGAGGCGTTCCAGGCGCTCTGCGGTCGCTCGACGCGCGTGCCGGAGACGGAGTCGAGCAGCGTGCCGCCCGAGAGCAGCCACTCGGCGAGCTGGAACGTCTTGAAGGTCGACCCGGGCTGGAACCCGCGCGAGGCGCCGTGGGCGGGACCCGCGGAGAAGTTGATCGCCGTCGTGCCGGGGGCCGGGTCGCGGCTGGCGTCGAACGGCGTGTTCTGCGCCATCGCGAGGATCTTGCCGGTCCCGGGCTCGACCGAGACGATCGCGGCCTCGAGGCCCGCGGTGTTGCCGGCCGGGACGTGCGCCTCGACCTCCTGGGCCGCGGCCGCCTGCAGGTCCATGTCGATCGTCGTGTGGATGCGCAGGCCGCCGCGCATCAGCAGGTTGAGGCGCTCCGCCTCGGTGTCGCCGAACTCGGGGCTGTTGCGGATCGTCGAGATGACGTAGTCGCAGAAGAACGCGGCGTCGGCGGCGGACTGGCAGCCGGTCGGCACGGGCGTGATCTCGAGCGTGTCCTCGACCGGGGTGTCGCGCGCCTCCTCCCACTGCTCGGTGCTGAGCTTGCCGAGCGTCCACATGCGGTGCAGGACCAGGTTGCGGCGCTGCTCCGACAGGCGCGGGTTGACCGTCGGGTCGAACCGGCTGGGGGCGTTGGTGATGCCGGCGATCGTGGCCGCCTGCACCGGGGTGAGGTCGACCGCGGACTTGTTGAAGAAGAACCGCGCCGCCGTCTCGACACCGAAGATGTTCTGCCGCCCGAACTGCGCGACGTTGAGGTACCCCTCGAGGATCTCCTCCTTCGAGAGCTGCTGCTCGAGGGCCACGGCGAGCCGCATCTCCCGGACCTTGCGGGCCATGGACTGGTCGCGTGCCTCGATGATGCCGAACGGGTCGTCCGCGTGGTACGCCGCGTCGATCAGCACGTTCTTGACGTACTGCTGGGTGATCGTCGAGGCACCCTGCGTGGTGCCGTCGCCGAGGTTGTTGACGAACGCGCGCACCATGCCGCGCGGGTCGATGCCGCCGTGCTCGAAGAACCGGTCGTCCTCGATCGCGACGATGGCGTCGACCATGTGCTGCGAGACCTCGTCCAGCGGGACGACGATCCGGTTCTGGGCGAAGAACGTGGCCAGGCGCTCCCCGTTGGCCGCGTACACGAAGGAGGCCTGCGCGAGGGGCTGGCGCTGCAGCTCGGCGGGCACCTCGTCGAGCACGGCGCGCGTCATGCTGGCGACGGTGCTGGCCCGGGCGGCGAGCGGGATCGCGAACCCTGCGGCGAGGACGCCGCCCGCGCTCGCCACGAGGACGAAGGCGAGCAGGAGCGCCACCATCTGGGTCGGCGAGATCCTGCGGGACAGTCGCCGGTCCTCGGAGGTGGTCGCGTGGTCGCGCGAGTTGGCCATGCTTTCCACGCTAGGGAGTCGCGAGGGCTGCCCGGCCGCGCGGTCGCGCATCGAACGGGTCTCGTGCGCGCAGTGCGTGGGTGATGCGAGCAGGATGGCCGTATGGACCAGCACCTGAGCCTCGTCACGCTCGTCGTCGCCGACCTCGCGGCGTCCCGCCGCTTCTACGTCGACGGCTTGGGCTGGACGCCGGAGCTCGACGGCGACGAGGTGGTGATGTTCCGCGTCGGCCCGCACACGCTCCTGTCGCTGTGGGACGAGTCGGAGGCCACCCGGGAGATCGGCCCCGTGACGCGTGGCGGCACGCCTCCGATCACGCTCGCGCACAACCGGAGGACGACGGCGGAGGTCGACTCCGTGCTCTAGGTCGCCCGCCTTGCCGGGGCGTCGGCGGTGACCGACGCCGTCGAACGGGAGTGGGGAGGGTACTCCGGCTACTTCGCCGACCCCGACGGGTTCCGCTGGGAGGTCGCGGTCAACCCGCACGACCCGGACCTGGTGCCCTAGACGCCGCGGTCCGGGGCGGCCATGTCCCCGGTCGACGGAACCCCCGGCGCGAGCCCGTACTGCAGGTGGACGGTGCCCTTCTCGCTCGCGGCGGGCGGCCGCAGCAACGTGAGGTTGGTGGGCACCGCGCCGCCGTCGAAGACCTT
>CBINDH010000219.1:0-4887 GCA_966249365.1 uncultured Xylanimonas sp.
GAGAAGCACGACCTCTCCTCGACGGACATGCACCCGTTCGTGCACTCGTTCAACCCGGCCATCGCGCCGCCGTGGCAGACCAAGACGGACTTCGACACGTTCCACGCGATCGCCCGCCGGTTCTCGGACCTGGCGACGACCCACCTGGGCGTGCGCGAGGACCTCGTCGCCGCCCCGCTGGCCCACGACACCCCCGACGAGCTCGCCGTCCCGCACGGCACGCTCATCGACTCGGGCCTCCCGGTCACCGAGCGTGAGCTCATCCCGGGCGTCACGATGCCGAAGCTCGTCGTCGTCGAGCGCGACTACCCCGCGCTCGCCGCCCGGATGGCGTCCCTCGGGCCGCTCTCGGTGGGCGCCGGCATGGCCACCAAGGGCGTGAAGTTCACGCCCGACGACGAGGTCCGCCGCCTGGGCGAGAAGAACGGCCTGGTCGCGAGCGGGCCCACCGCGGGCCGCCCCCGGCTGGACCGCGACGTGCACGCCTGCGAGATGATCCTGGCGTTCTCGGGCACGACCAACGGCCGGCTCGCGGTGCAGGGCTTCGAGGACATGGAGAAGCGCACCGGCACCCGGCTCGCCGACCTCGCGGCCGACGAGGGCGGCAAGCGCGTCGTGTTCGCCGACGTCCAGGCCCGGCCCGTCCCGGTCATCACGTCGCCCGAGTGGTCGGGCTCGGAGCACGGCGGACGCCGCTACACCGCGTTCGCGATCAACGTCGAGCGGCTCAAGCCGTGGCACACCCTGACGGGTCGCCAGCACTTCTACCTCGACCACGACTGGATGCTCGAGCTCGGCGAGGGGCTGCCGGTGTTCCGGCCGCCGCTCGACATGCACCGGCTCTTCGGCGACTCGCCGAAGCTGTCCAAGGACGACCCGGGCTCGGTGCCCGAGACGCAGGTCGCGGTGCGCTACCTGACCCCGCACTCGAAGTGGTCGATCCACTCCGAGTACCAGGACAACCTGTTCATGCTGTCCCTGAGCCGTGGCGGCCCCAACATCTGGATGAGCCCGGCGGACGCCGAGCGCATCGGGGTGCGGGACAACGAGTGGATCGAGGCGGTCAACCGCAACGGCGTCGTCGTCGCCCGCGCGGTCGTCTCGCACCGCATGCCCACCGGCACGGTGTACATGCACCACGCGACGGACCGTACGGTCGACGTGCCGATCGCCGAGACCTCCGGGCTGCGCGGCGGCATCCACAACTCGCTGACCCGCATCCTGCTCAAGCCCACGCACCTGGCGGGCGGGTACGGCCAGCTGTCCTACGCGTTCAACTACCTCGGCCCGACCGGCAACCAGCGAGACGAGGTCACCGTGATCCGCCGCCGCTCGCAGGAGGTGCAGTACCAGTGACCGCACCGCGATCCGCAGGCCCAGTGACCGCCCAGGAAAGGAGCGTGACCGCATGAAGGTCATGGCGCAGATGTCGATGGTGATGAACCTCGACAAGTGCATCGGCTGCCACACGTGCTCGGTCACGTGCAAGCAGGCGTGGACGAACCGTACGGGCATGGAGTACGTGTGGTTCAACAACGTCGAGACCCGCCCGGGCCTCGGCTACCCGCGCACCTACCAGGACCAGGACCGCTGGCAGGGCGGCTGGAAGCTCACCAAGCGCGGCAAGCTGACCCTGCGCGCCGGCGGGCGCTGGCGCAAGCTCGCGACGATCTTCTCCAACCCGCTCATGCCGTCCATCCACGACTACTACGAGCCGTGGACGTACGAGTACGACATGCTGCTCAACTCGCCGCAGGGCAAGCACACCCCGGTGGCGAAGCCCAAGTCGCTGCTCACGGGCGACGACATGGCGATCACCTGGTCGGCGAACTGGGACGACGACCTCGGCGGGTCGACCGAGACGATGCACGAGGACCCCGTCCTCAAGCACATGAGCGAGCACGTCGCGACCGAGCTCGAGAAGACCTTCATGTTCTACCTGCCGCGCATCTGCGAGCACTGCCTCAACCCGGCGTGCGTCGCGTCGTGCCCGTCGGGTGCGATGTACAAGCGGTCCGAGGACGGCATCGTGCTCGTCGACCAGGACCGCTGCCGCGGCTGGCGCATGTGCGTCACCGGCTGCCCGTACAAGAAGGTCTACTTCAACCACAAGACCGGCAAGGCCGAGAAGTGCACGCTGTGCTACCCGCGCCTCGAGGTGGGCCTGCCCACCGTGTGCTCGGAGACGTGCGTCGGCCGCCTGCGCTACCTCGGCCTGGTGCTGTATGACGCCGACCGCGTCGGCGAGGCCGCGGCCACCCCGGACGAGACCGACCTGTACGCCGCGCAGCGCTCGATCCTGCTCGACCCGAACGACCCGGAGGTCGTCGCCGCGGCCCGCCGCGACGGCATCCCCGAGGACTGGATCGCGGCCGCGCAGGCGTCCCCGATCTGGAAGCTCATCAGCGAGTACGAGGTCGCCCTGCCGCTGCACCCGGAGTACCGGACGCTGCCCATGGTCTGGTACGTCCCGCCGCTCTCGCCGGTGGTCGACGTCGTCGCGTCGTCGGGCAACGACGGCGAGGACGGCAAGACGCTGTTCGCCGCGATCTCGCAGCTGCGCATCCCGCTCGAGTACCTCGCCGGGCTGTTCTCCGCGGGCGACACCGGACCGGTCGAGAAGACGCTCCGGCGGCTCGCGGCCATGCGGTCGTCGATGCGCGAGGTCAACCTCGGGCGCGAGCTGCCCGAGGAGATCCCCGCCGCCGTCGGCATGACCGGTCAGCAGATCCGCGAGATGTACCGCCTGCTCGCCATCGCCAAGTACGAGGAGCGATACGTCATCCCCGCCGCGCACACCGAGATCGCCGCGGACCTCGAGGAGATGGCCTGCTCGCTCGACTACGAGGGCGGGCCGGGCATGGGCGGCGGCGGCCCCTTCGGCACCTCGTCGGGCGTCCCGACGCCGGTCGCCGTGGAGAACTTCCACGCGCTCGGCGCGCGGCAGACCGCCGACCGCCCGTCGACCCCGGGCCGGGTCAACCTGCTCAACTGGGACGGCAACGGCACCCCCGAGGGGCTGTTCCCGCCGGACCACCACGGCGCCCCCGACGCCGAGACGCCGGAGGCCGGTGACCGGCCATGATGACGACCCTGCCCACGCCGGGCCTGCGGGCCAAGCTGCTGCCGCAGCTCGCCCCCGTGCACCTGTCCGAGGACCAGCGGCGCACCGCCCACATGGCGGCGGCGATCCTGCTGGCCTACCCCGACGCCGAGGTCAAGGCGTCGGCGGCGACGGTGCGCGCTGCCGTCGCCGGGCTTCCGGACGAGGTCCGCGAGCGGCTCGAGCCGCTCGCCGCGCGGATCGACGACGCCGACGAGGACGCCTTGCGCGCCCTCCAGGCCGACTACGTCGCGACGTTCGACCTCAAGCGCAAGTGCGCCCTCTACCTGACCTACTACCGGGCCGGGGACACGCGCCGGCGCGGGCACGCGCTCGTGCGGTTCGTCGAGGCGTACAAGGCCGCCGGGTTCGAGGTCACCGGCGACGAGCTGCCCGACTACCTGCCGACGGTGCTCGAGCTGTCCGCTCAGGCCCGCGGCGAGGCCGCCCAGGTGGCCGCGGCGCTGCTCGCCGCCCACCGCGAGGGCATCGAGGTGCTCCGTTCCGCGCTCGGGCAGATGCGGTCGCCGTGGACGGCGGTCGTCGAGGCCGTGTGCGTGACGCTCGGTCCGGTCGACGAGCGCACCGCCGAGCGTGTCGCGGAGCTGGTACTGGCCGGACCGCCGGCCGAGCTTGTGGGGCTGTCCGGCTACGGCGCCTCTGACGTCGAAGGAGGGTCGCCGTGGATGTGAAGACCTGGCAGGTGATCGTGTACGGCGTGCTGCCGTACGTCGCGTTCGCCACGTTCCTGGTCGGGCTGGTGTGGAGGTTCCGGTACGACAAGTTCGGGTGGACCACGCGGTCCTCCGAGCTCTACGAGCGCAAGCTGCTGCGTCTCGGCTCGCCGCTGTTCCACTTCGGTCTCGCGTTCGTGCTCCTGGGCCACGTCGCCGGCCTGGTGATCCCCAACACCTGGACCGAGGCGCTCGGCGTCAGCCAGGAGGCGTACCACTGGTTCGCGACGATCATCGGCACGATCGCCGGGCTCGCCGCGGCGACCGGTCTCGGGATCCTCATCTACCGGCGTCGCACGACGGGCGCGGTGTTCAAGGCCACGACGCGCAACGACAAGCTGATGTACGTCGTCCTCGGCGGCGTCATCCTGGCCGGCATGTACGCCACGGTGCGCACGCAGGTCTTCGGCGGCGAGCACGGCTACGACTACCGCGAGACCATCGCGCCCTGGTTCCGGTCGCTGTGGTACCTCAGCCCGAAGATCGAGCTCATGGCGGACATCCCGGCGGCGTTCGCGATCCACATCGTCATCGGGTCGGTGCTGTTCGTGCTGTGGCCGTTCACGCGGCTGGTGCACGCGTTCTCCGCGCCGGTCACCTACCCGCTGCGCCCCTTCGTCGTCTACCGCTCCCGCGACGAGCGTCAGGGCTCGCGCGCCCCGCGCCGCGGGTGGGAGCGCACGCCGTGACGACGCCGTCCCCGGTCGTGGTGGGCCGTCGGCCCCTGCGGCCGGGGGCGGGCACGGCCCTCTCCGCATCATGACGCGCACCGTGAGCAAGGCGCCGCGACCCGGCAACGGCGGGTCGGTAGCGTGCGACGTCGTGAGCATCCCCGCCCTGCGCACCATCGGCGAGCACGTCGCCGAGGTTCTCGCTCGCGTCCGCGCGTCCGCCGGTACCCACGGGGTGCCCGGCGTCGTGCCCGTCGCCGATGTCCCGGCGGCGCACGCAGAGTCCCTGGCGCTCGACGTCGTCGCCGTCGCCGCGCCCGGGCTCGTGGTGGCCGACGACGTCGTCGCCGTGTCCCCGGTGCCCGGCTTCGACCACGCA
>CBINDH010000220.1:0-4886 GCA_966249365.1 uncultured Xylanimonas sp.
TGTGGGAGGCGCGGGCGCACGGCGCCGACGTCGTCCTGCTCATCGTGGCCGCGCTCGAGCAGACGGTGCTGACGTCGCTGGTCGAGCGCGTGCACTCGCTCGGCATGACCGCCCTGGTCGAGGCCCACACCGCCGACGAGGTCTCGCGTGCGCTCGACGCCGGGGCCCGGGTCGTCGGCGTCAACGCGCGCGACCTCAAGACCCTCGAGGTCGACCGTGGCACGTTCGCGAAGCTGGCCCCGCTCATCCCCGACGACGTCGTCCGCGTCGCCGAGTCGGGCGTGCGCGGCCCGCACGACGTCATGGACTACGCCCGTGCGGGCGCTCATGCCGTCCTCGTGGGGGAGGCTCTGGTCACCGGGGAAGCCCCGCGCCGCTCCGTCGCCGACCTCGTCGCCGCGGGTCAGCACCCGTCGCTGTGGTCGGTACGGCCCGCCGCGCACTCCTGAGCTCTCGGGCCGATGCCGTGCGGCACGCCGCGCGGCCCTGAAGGGAAATGTAGACGTGAACCAGGAACACCCCGTGAGCGACGCCCTCTCGGACATGCTCGCCCACCAGGTGCTCGGCAGGCTGTCCGAGCAGCAGGGCCCGTACTACGGCGAGTTCGGCGGCCGCTGGGTGCCCGAGGCGCTCGTCGCCGCCCTCGACGAGCTCGAGGTCGAGTACCGCAAGGCGATCGACGACCCGGAGTTCCGCGCCGAGCTCAGCCGGCTGCACCACGAGTACGTCGGCCGCCCCTCGCCGCTGACCGAGGTGACCCGCTTCGCGCAGCACTGCGGCGGCGAGGCCGGCAACCGGGTGTTCCTCAAGCGCGAGGACCTCAACCACACGGGCTCGCACAAGATCAACAACGTCCTCGGCCAGGCGCTGCTCGTCAAGCGCATGGGCAAGACGCGCGTCATCGCCGAGACGGGTGCCGGTCAGCACGGCGTCGCGACCGCGACGGCTGCCGCGCTGCTCGGCCTCGAGTGCGTCATCTACATGGGCGAGGAGGACACGCGGCGCCAGGCGCTCAACGTGGCCCGCATGCGGCTGCTCGGCGCGACCGTCATCCCGGTCGAGATCGGGGCGCGCACCCTCAAGGACGCCATCAACGAGGCGTTCCGCGACTGGGTCGCGAACGTCGAGACGACGCACTACCTGCTCGGCACCGTCACGGGCCCGCACCCGTTCCCCGAGATGGTGCGCGAGTTCCACCGCATCATCGGCGAGGAGGCGCGCGAGCAGATCCTGGAGCGCATCGGTCGCCTGCCCGACGTGCTGGCGGCCTGCGTGGGCGGCGGCTCCAACGCCCTGGGCCTCTTCAACGCGTTCCTCGACGACCCGGACGTGGCCATCTACGGCTTCGAGGCGGGAGGCGAGGGCATCCGCCCCGGCCTGCACGCGGCCCGCTTCTCGGGCGGCTCGCCGGGCGTCCTGCACGGCGCCCGGTCCTACGTGCTGCAGGACGACGACGGCCAGACGCTCCCCACGCACTCGATCTCGGCGGGGCTCGACTACCCGAGCGTCGGCCCGGCCCACGCCTGGCTCAACGACCTCGGCCGGGCCACCTACCGCCCGATCATGGACGGCGAGGCGATGGACGCGTTCCGCCTGCTGTGCCACACCGAGGGCATCATCCCGGCGATCGAGTCGTCGCACGCGCTCGCGGGGGCCATCCAGATCGGCACCGAGCTCGCGGCCGCGGGCAAGCGCGACCAGGTCATCCTGGTCAACCTGTCCGGCCGCGGCGACAAGGACGTGGCGACGGCGGCCCGCTGGTTCGGGCTGCTCGACGCCGAGACCTCCGGAGGAGACCAGTGAGCGCGACCGTGGCCTCGCAGACGGGTGACCTGCTGGACGCGGTCGCGGCCCAGGGGCGGCCGGCGCTGATGGGCTACCTGCCCGTCGGCTTCCCGACCGTGGACCGCTCGATCGAGGCGATCTGCGCCGCGATCGACGCGGGCCTGGACATCGTCGAGCTCGGCATCCCGTACACCGACCCGGGCATGGACGGGCCCGTGATCCAGCGTGCCGCCGAGACGGCGCTGGCCGCCGGCGCCCGCGTCGCGGACGTCTTCCGGGTCGTCGAGGCGCTCCGCGCCCATGCCCCGCACGTCCCCGTGCTCGTGATGAGCTACTGGAACCCGGTCCTGCGGTACGGCGTCGACCGCTTCGCGGCGGATCTGGCGACCGCCGGGGGAGCGGGCCTCATCACGCCCGACCTGATCCCGGACGAGGGTCGCGACTGGATCGCCGCGTCCGACGCGCACGGGCTCGACCGCGTCTTCCTCGTCGCGCCGAGCTCGACGCCCGAGCGGCTGCGCCTGACGGCGAGCGCGTCGCGGGGGTTCGTCTACGCGGCCTCGACGATGGGCGTCACGGGCACGCGCGACGTGGTGGGCGCCCGCGCCGAGCAGCTCGTCGCCGACACGCGCGCCGCCGGCGCGGAGCACGTGTGCGTGGGCCTCGGCGTCTCGACCGAGGACCAGGCCGCCGAGGTGGGCGCGTACGCTGACGGTGTCATCGTCGGTTCGGCGTTCGTCCGCCCGCTCCAGGGTGACGCGTCCTGGACGGAACGCCTCGACAACCTCCAGGCAGTGACCGAGAAGCTCGCCGCGGGCGTCGCCCGCTCCCGGAAGGGCGCCTGATGCTCCCGTTCTCGATTCCCAGCCCGTCGGAGAACGTGTGGCACGTCGGCGCGTTCCCGATCCGGGCATACTCGATCGCGATCCTGCTGGGGATCGTGGTCGCCGCGTGGATCGCCACCAAGCGCTTCACGACGCGCACCGCGGGCGGCACGGCCGACGACGTCCTGGGCATCACCCTGTGGGCAGTCCCGTTCGGGATCGTCGGCGGGCGTCTCTACCACGTCATCACGACGCCCGAGCGGTACTTCGGCGAGGGCGCCAACCCGATCGAGGCGCTCTACGTCTGGGAGGGCGGCCTCGGCATCTGGGGCGCGATCGCGCTGGGTGCGCTCGGTGCCTGGATCGGGTGCCGGCGGTACAACATCCGCTTCCCGGTGTTCGCCGACGCTGTCGCGCCGGGCCTGCTGGTCGCCCAGGCGATCGGCCGCCTCGGCAACTGGTTCAACCAGGAGCTCTTCGGCGCGCCGACCACCAAGCCCTGGGGCCTCGAGATCTCACCCGAGATCATCGACCAGCTCAACCGCGCGACCGGGTCGACGTTCGCGACAGACACGCTGTTCCACCCGACGTTCCTGTACGAGCTGCTGTGGAACCTGGCGGCCGCGGCCGTCCTGGTGTGGCTCGACCGAAGGTTCCGATTGGGTCACGGTCGTGTGTTCTGGGCGTATGTGGCTCTCTACTCCCTGGGCCGCGGATGGATCGAGGCGCTCCGGGTCGACACGGCCGAGCACATCCTCGGACTGCGCCTCAACATCTGGGTCTCGATCATCGTGTTCGTGGGCGCCGTCGTGGCGTTCGTGCTGGTCGGACGGCGTCACGCGAGGCGGGAGGAGGACGCGCGCAGGGTCGTCCCGGCGGCCGACGAGGCCGCCGTCGAGTCGGGTGTCGAGGACGCCGACGACGAGGCAGCTCTTGATGACGCTCACGTAACGCCTGACGATCCTGTGACAGATACGAAACATTCCTGATCTACACTGCAGCACCACTCCGCATTACACCCGGGGGAGCGTGACGGGTCGCACTCAACCCGCCTCGCGAACCTACCTGGCCCCCCAAACCGGGGAGCACTGATCACTCGGGCCGACGGCGTCCCGCAAGCAGTAAGGACGACGCGCCTGGCACGGGCGTGTCAGAAGGACGGTGTTGATGAGCACGCCGCAGCACGGGAGCATCGCTCCGGGCCGGCAGGGTCTCTACGACCCCGCGGCCGAGCACGACGCTTGCGGTGTCGCGTTCGTCGCGACTCTGCGGGGGACTCCCGGACGGGACATCGTGGACGCGGGCCTGACCGCCCTGCTCAACCTCGACCACCGCGGTGCGGTCGGTGCGGAGGAGAACTCGGGCGACGGCGCCGGCATCCTCACGCAGATCCCCGACGCGTTCCTGCGGGACGTGATCGACGCCGAGCTGCCGCCCGCGGGCCACTACGCGATCGGCACGGTCTTCCTGCCGCAGGACGTCGCCCAGGCCGACGAGCTGGCGCGTCGCTTCGACGAGATCGCCGCCGAGGAGAAGCTGGACGTCCTCGCGTGGCGGGACGTCCCCGTCACGGCCGACCTGGTCGGCCCGATGGCCCGCGCCGCGATGCCGCTGTTCCGCCAGGTCGTCGTCGCCGACCCGTCGCGCGAGCTCGCCGGCATCGACCTGGACCGCCGCGCGTACCGGCTGCGCAAGCGCGCGCAGAACGAGCTCGACCTCTACGTGGCGTCGCTGTCGGCCCGGACGATCACCTACAAGGGCATGCTGACGCCGTCGCAGCTCGAGCCGTTCTTCCCGGACCTGTCCGACCCGCGGTACGCGTCCGAGCTCGCCCTGGTGCACTCGCGCTTCTCGACGAACACGTTCCCGTCGTGGCCGCTGGCCCACCCGTTCCGGCTGATCGCGCACAACGGCGAGATCAACACGGTGCGCGGCAACCGCAACTGGATGGCCGCGCGCGAGGGCACGCTCGCCTCCGAGCTGTTGGGCGACCTCGCCCCGCTGATGCCCGTGAACACGCCCGGGGCGAGCGACTCCGCGAGCCTCGACGAGGTGCTCGAGCTGCTGCACCTCAGCGGCCGCTCGCTGCCGCACGCCGTGATGATGATGGTCCCGGAGGCGTGGCAGAACCACGCCGAGATGGACCCCGCGCGGCGGGCGTTCTACCAGTACCACGCGCACCTCATGGAGCCGTGGGACGGCCCGGCTGCGCTCACGTTCACCGACGGCACGCTCATCGGTGCGGTGCTCGACCGCAACGGCCTGCGCCCCTCGCGC
>CBINDH010000221.1:0-4855 GCA_966249365.1 uncultured Xylanimonas sp.
AGGAGCATCACGTGGCACGCGTGAAGCGGGCGGTCAACGCCCAGAAGAAGCGCCGTACGACCCTCGAGCGCGCCAGCGGTTACCGCGGCCAGCGCTCGCGCCTCTACCGCAAGGCGAAGGAGCAGGTCACCCACTCTCTCGTCTACGCCTACCGTGACCGCAAGGTCAAGAAGGGCGACTTCCGCAAGCTGTGGATCCAGCGCATCAACGCTGCGGCCCGCGCCCAGGGTCTGACCTACAACCGCTTCATCCAGGGCCTCGGCCTCGCGGGTGTCGAGGTCGACCGCCGCATGCTCGCGGAACTCGCGGTCAACGACATCGCGGCGTTCAACGCGCTCGTCGAGGTCGCCAAGAAGGCGCTCCCCGCGGACGTCAACGCGCCCAAGGCTGCTGCCTGAGTTGAGCACCCCGGACGCCCGGACGGCCCCCTCGACCGCTGACGTGTCGCTCGCCAACCCGCGAGCCGACCGCGTCAAGCAGGTCCGGGCGTTGTCCGGGCGTTCGGCGCGCCTGCGGCACGGCCGGTTCCTCGTCGAGGGACCGCAGGGCGTGCGCGAGGCGGTCCGGTTCGCGCCCGACGCCGTCCGCGACGTCTACCTCACCCCGTCGGCCGCGGAGCGGTACGAGGAGATCGCCGCCGAGGCGCGCGCCGCGGGGCTGTACGTGCACCTGGGCACCCGCGAGGTGCTGGACGCGATGAGCCCGGACGCCCAGGGCGTCCTCGCCGTCGTCGACGCGCGCCCGCAGACGCTCGCCGAGGCGCTCGCCGCGCTGGACGACCCGGACGGGGGGCGGCGCCACGCGCTGCTCGTCGCCGTCCTCGCGACGGTCCGGGACCCCGGCAACGCGGGCACCGTCATCCGCGCCGCCGACGCCGCGGGCGCCGACCTCGTCGTCCTCGCGGGCGACTCCGTCGACGTGCACAACCCCAAGGTGGTCCGGTCCACGGCGGGGTCTTTGTTCCACCTTCCCGTCGTCGCCGGCGAGCGCCTGCCCGACGTCGTCGACGCCCTGCACGCCGAAGGGCTCACCGTGCTCGCCGCCGACGGCGTGGGCGAGCACGACCTGGACGACCTGCTCGATGTCGCCGGGCACGGACACGACCGGGCGCCCGGGACCCCGGACCTCGCCGCCTCGACGGCCTGGGTCTTCGGCAACGAGGCGTGGGGCCTGCCCCCGGAGGACCGCGAGCTGGCCGACGCCGTCGTGCGCGTCCCCATCCGCGGCAAGGCCGAGTCGCTCAACCTCGCGACGGCCGCGACCGTCTGCCTGTACGCGTCGAGCCGCGCGCAGCGCTGAGGCGACTGACACGCCGCTCGTCACCTGCGACGATGTCCTGATGCGCCTCTTCACCGCCGTCTACCCGTCGCCTGAGGCGTCGGCCCACCTCGACCTCGCGCTGGGTTCCATCGGCGGCTCCGCCGTCGCGGACCCCGGCCCGGGCCTCCGCTGGGTGCCCAAGGAGCAGCGGCACGTCACGCTCGCCTTTCACGGCGACGTGCCCGACGGCGCGGTGCCCGGGTACGTCGAGGCCCTCGGGGCCGCGATCGGCGAGATCCGGCCGTTCGACGTGGCCCTCGCGGGTGGCGGCTCGTTCGGCGGCCGGACGCTGTGGGCCGGCGTCGGCGAGGGCGTCGACGGGCTGCGGGCGCTCGCGTCCGCCGCGGCGGACGCGGCCGCGGAGGCAGGTTTCCGAGCCGACGACCGCGCGGGCGGGCGTCCGCACCTGACGCTCGCGCGGGCCTCGGCGTCGCGCACCCGGCCACGCACCCTGCCGAACCGTGGCGGGACCCGGCCACCACTGGCGGACACCACCCCGCTCGGCTCCTGGGCGCACGCGCTCGCGGTCTACCGCGGCCCGGTGTGGGAGGTCGACGAGGTGCACGTCGTCGCGAGCACGCTGGGAGCCGGGCGCTCGGGCGGACCGCTGCACGACGCCGTCGCGGTGCTGCCGCTCGGCTCGGGCGGCGAGACCGGCCGGCTCGTCCGGGGCTGACGAGCTCATCCACCGTCTGTGGGCGGCGATACCTAGACTCCCACCCATGTGGAGGAAGCAGAACAACCAGCCGGGTGGGCAGAACCTGCCGATCACGCGCGACCGCATCGAGGCGGTCATGAAGGCGAACGACTGGAAGTACTTCATCGACTCCGACGGCGTCCTGGGCGGGCGCTGGGAGGGCGCCGACGTGTACTTCAACCTCCTCCACCTCTTCGGTGAGGACCCGGACGGCCTGCAGGTGCGGGCCTACTGGCGGCGCGAGCTCAACGCCGCCGCCGAGGTCGCGGCGGCCACGGTCGCGAACCGCTGGAACCGCGAGAAGCTGTTCCCGAAGGTGTACGTGAGCGTCGACGGCGACAAGGTCACCGTCCGGGCGGAGGGCAACTTCCCGCTGCGCTACGGCGTCGCCAACGACCAGCTCGACGACTTCGTCAACTCGACGATCACCACCGCGCTCCAGGCCTTCGAGCACTTCGACAAGCACTTCTCGGAGGACGTGCTGTCGGACGGCACCGTCTGACCTGCGCCCGCGCGCGACGGCCCGCGTCGTCGTCCACCTAGACTGAACGCGGTCCCGGCGCCTGAGCGCGCCCTGCGGACCACATCACGCCGACACATCTGCGGAAGGCACCATGTCTGCTGTTGCTGACTCCCTGCCCGACGGTCCCAGCCCGCTGGACGTCGCGGCGCTCGACGCCGCCGCCCGCGCGCTGGCCGACGGCGCGGCCGCGACCGACCTCGAGGCGCTGAAGGCGGTGCGCACCGCCCACACCGGCGACCGCAGCGCGCTCGCGCTCGCGAACCGGGCCATCGGTGCGCTGCCCGGCCCCGACAAGGCCACGGCCGGCAAGAACCTCGGCCCGCGCCGCGGCGCGGTCGCGAAGGCGATCGCCGCCCGGCAGGCCGAGCTCGAGGCGGAGCGCGACGAGAGGATGCTGCTCGAGGAGGCCGTGGACGTCACGCTGCCGACGCACCGCCGCCCCGTGGGTGCCCGCCACCCGATCGAGGCGATCCAGGAGCGCGTCGCGGACTTCTTCGTCGGCATGGGCTGGGACATCGCGGAGGGCCCCGAGGTCGAGGCGGAGTGGTTCAACTTCGACGCGCTGAACTTCGCGCCCGACCACCCGGCACGGCAGATGCAGGACACGTTCTACGTGGACGGCGGCCGGAACCTGGTGCTGCGCACGCACACGTCGCCGGTGCAGGCACGCAGCCTCATCGAGCGCGGCGTGCCGCTGTACGTCGCCGTCCCCGGCAAGGTGTTCCGCACCGACGCGCTCGATGCGACCCACACCCCGGTGTTCCACCAGGTCGAGGGCCTCGCGATCGACAAGAACCTGACGATGGCGCACCTGGTCGGCACGCTCGACGCGTTCGCCCGGGCGATGTTCGGCCCCGAGGCGAAGACGCGGCTGCGGCCGTCGTTCTTCCCCTTCACCGAGCCGTCCGCCGAGATGGACCTGTGGTTCCCGCAGAAGAAGGGGGGCGCGGGCTGGATCGAGTGGGGCGGCTGCGGCATGGTGCACCCGAACGTCCTGCGCGCCGCGGGCGTCGACCCCGACGAGTACCAGGGCTTCGCGTTCGGCATGGGCATCGAGCGCACGCTGATGCTCCGCCACGCCATCGCCGACATGCACGACATCGTGGAGGGCGACGTCCGCTTCTCCACCCAGTTCGGGACGGAGATCTGATGCCCCTCGTCGTCACGGAGTGGCTCGCCGACCACGTCGAGCTCCCGAAGGACCTCACCGCCGAGCAGCTCGCGGCCGCCCTCGTCAAGGTGGGCCTCGAGGAGGAGGCGGTGCACGCCGCCAAGGTCACCGGGCCGCTCGTCGTCGGGCGCGTGCTGTCGCAGCAGACCGAGGAGCAGAAGAACGGCAAGACGATCAACTGGTGCCTGGTCGACGTCGGCCCGGAGCACAACGTCACCGAGATCAAGGGCGTCGACGCGGCCGACATCCCCGAGGGCGGTGCGCGCGGCATCGTGTGCGGTGCGCACAACTTCGGCGTCGGCGACCTCGTGGTCGTCGCGCTGCCCGGGACGACGCTGCCGGGGGACTTCTTCATCGCGTCCCGCAAGACGTACGGCCACGTCTCGGACGGCATGATCTGCTCGACCGCGGAGCTCGGCATGGGCGACGACGGCCAGCACGGCATCATCGTCATCGACCGCGACCTCGGCATCGAGGGCGCCGCCCCCGGGCAGGACGCGATCGCGCTGCTCGGTCTGGGCGACGAGGTCCTCGAGATCAACGTGACCCCGGACCGCGGCTACGCGTTCAGCTACCGCGGCGTCGCCCGCGAGTACTCGCACTCGACCGGCGCGGCGTTCACCGACCGCGCGCTCGTGGACGGCCTCCCGCCGGCGACGGCCGACGGCTTCGCGGTCGAGGTCGACGACGCCACCCCGATCCACGGCGTCGCGGGCTGCGACCGGTTCGTCACGCGCATCGTGCGCGGCATCGACCCGTCCGCGCCCACCCCGGCGTGGATGAAGCGCCGTCTCGAGGGGTCGGGCATGCGCTCGATCTCGCTCGCCGTCGACGTCACCAACTACGTGATGCTCGACCTGGGCCAGCCGCTGCACGCGTACGACCTCGACAAGGTCGCAGCCCCCATCGTGGTGCGCCGCGCGACGCCGGGGGAGCGCCTGACGACGCTCGACGACGTCGACCGCGCCCTCGACCCCGAGGACCTGCTCATCACCGACTCGCCCGACGGGCGCGCCTCGCGCGTCCTCGGCCTGGCCGGTGTCATGGGCGGCGCGTCCTCCGAGGTCAGCGACACGACGACGGCGGTGCTCATCGAGGCCGCCCACTTCGACCCGATCACGGTGGCCCGCACCGCGCGGCGCCA
>CBINDH010000222.1:0-4840 GCA_966249365.1 uncultured Xylanimonas sp.
TGGGCCCCGTCGAAACCACCGCCCTGCTGGTTGGGCCCCGTCGAAACCACCGCCCTGCTGGTTGGGCCCCGTCGAAACCACCGCCCCGCTGGTTGAGCCCCGTCGAAACCTTCGGAAGGAGCGTCGTGGCACGTCAACGCGAGCGCGGCTTCCCGCTCGACCCGGAGCCGCTCCCCGTCCCGGTGGCCGACAACCACACGCACCTTGAGTCGATCGCGGGCATGCTGCCCGACGACGTCGCCGCGCCCACGGTGGCCGAGCACGTCGCGCGGGCCGCGGCCGCGGGCGTCGACCGCATCGTCCAGGTCGGCTGCGACCTGCCGTCCGCCCGCTGGACGGATGCGCTGCTTCGCTCGGGGGAGCACCCGGCGCTCGTCGGGGCGATCGCGATCCACCCCAACGAGGCGGTGCTGCACGCCGACGCCCACGACGTCGGGCCGGACGGGCAGACGTACGCGCGCGAGCCGCACCACCAGGTGCCGCTCGACGAGGCGGTCGCGGAGATCGCGGGGCTCGCGAAGGCCAACGAACGGGTCCGCGCCATCGGCGAGACGGGGCTCGACCACTTCCGTACAGGCCCGCGCGGGGCTGCTGTACAACGCGAGTCGTTCCGCGCGCACATCGCGGTCGCGAAGGAGCTCGACCTCGCCCTGCAGATCCACGACCGGGACGCGCACGCCGAGGTCATCGACGTCCTGCTCGCCGACGGAGCCCCCGAACGCACGGTGTTCCACTGCTTCTCGGGCGACGTCGAGATGGCGCGCCTCGCCGCCGCCCACGGCTGGTACCTGAGCTTCGCTGGGCCCGTGACGTACAAGGCCAACGAGCACCTGCGCGACGCGTTGCGCGAGGTTCCGCTCGAGCTCGTCCTGGTCGAGACGGACGCCCCGTACCTCACGCCGCACCCGTTCCGCGGTCAGCCCAACGCGCCGTACGCCGTCGCGCACACGGTCCGCGCGATGGCCGCCGTGCTGGAGGTGCCGCTCGACCGGCTCTGCGCCACGCTCTCGCAGACAACCGAGCGCGTGTACGGGTCCTGGTGAGTCGCGCCGTAACCCGCTACCGTCTGGTGCTCGTGGCAGGCAGGGCGCGCGGAGCGCATACCGGTGGCAAGAGTCGCCGGTCCGCCGCACCCGCCCCGCGGCCGTCGGCCCATCGCACCGCGCGGTCGTCGTCGCGCCGTACCCCGCGGCGGGCCTCGCACCCCGTCGGCGCGACCCGCACCGTGCTGCACGGCCTCGTCACCCTCGGCCTCGTCGCCGGCACGTTCGGGCTGACCGAGGCCCACAAGACCGTGACGATCGACGACGACGGCCAGGTCCGGCGCGTCTCCGCGTACGGCCGCACCGTCGCCGACGTCCTCGCGTTCCAGGGCATCCCCGTGGTGCGCGGCGACGAGGTGACCCCGTCGGCCGGGTCGCGCGTCACCGACGGGTCGACCATCGTCGTCCGCAGCGCCCGCGAGGTCACGCTCGAGGTCGACGGGCGCACCACGACGTTCACGACGACGGCGCTGACGGTCGGCGACCTGATCTCGACGCTGGGGGACCGCGCCGACGGGGCGTTCGCGACGGCGTCGCGCTCCGAGCCCCTGGGCCGCGAGCCGGTCCGGGTGACGACGACCAAGACGGTCAACGTGGCCGTCGACGGGTCCGTGCTCCCCATCCGCACGTCGCAGGCCACGGTGCGCGACGTGCTCCGCGAGGCCGGCATCACGCTGGCCGAGGGCGACGACGTGTCGGTGCCGCTCGGCGCCGCGGCGGTCGACGGCATGGTGGTGGTCGTGGCGCGCGGGTCGACGTCCGCGGACACGGTGACCGAGGTGCTGCCGTTCGAGTCCCGGACGATCGAGGAGCCCGCGCTGCCGGTGGGCTACCGGCACGTGCGCACCACGGGCCGCCCCGGCGAGGCGACGACGTCGTACGCGATCCAGATGCTCAACGGTGCCGAGGTGCAGCGCACCGTCGTGGCCCGCGTGGTGACGCGCGAGCCGCGCGACGAGGTGGTCGTGGTGGGCACGATGCCGATCAGCGCGATCAAGGTGGACCCGGGGTCGGCCAAGGCCACGGCACGCGCGCTCATGGCGGAGCGCGGCTGGGGCGACGACCAGTTCGTGTGCCTCGACAAGCTGTGGACCAAGGAGTCGGGCTGGCGCGTCAACGCGCAGAACTCGTCGTCGGGGGCGTACGGCATCCCGCAGGCGCTGCCCGGCAGCAAGATGGCCACGGCGGGCGACGACTGGCGGACGAACCCGGCCACCCAGATCAGGTGGGGCCTGGGCTACATCGCGGGGCGCTACGGCACGCCGTGCGGGGCGTGGGCGCACTCGATCGACCGCGGCTGGTACTGACGCTCTGCCGGGCGCACGACCCGGTGTCCCGGGGTCAGATTTAGGGACAAAAGGGTCGATAGTACGCGCTTCCGGTTGGGCTTGAGGTCACAGTGTGGTTACGGTCTGCGCGACCTGCACGAGTCCGCGCGGCCCGGGCCACCTCGGCCGGACGCGCGGCAAGGACGCTAGGACCAGCGTGACCGCACCAGACCGCACCGCCCCGAACGACCCTCGACCCACCGCCATGGTGACCCTCCCGCTCGACCCCGAGCCCGAGCAGCCGCCCCGCCGTCGGCGCCGCTGGACCCTCGTGGCAGGGCTCGCGACGGCCGGTCTGCTCGCCGGAGGCGCCACGGGCGCCATCGCCGACGCGCGCAAGACCGTCACCCTCGACATCGACGGTCAGGTCACCCGCATCACCACCTTCGCCGGCTCCGTCGACGGGCTGCTGCGCGCCGAGGGCGTCCGGCTCGGCGACCGTGACGCCGTCGTGCCCGGTCCCGACGCGCGGCTGCACGACGGTGCCGACGTCGTCGTGCGCTTCGGCCGCGAGGTCACGCTCGACGCCGACGGCGAGCAGACCAAGGTCTGGGTCGCCGCGCTCGACGCCGACGACGCGCTCAGCCGCCTCGCCGAGCGGGGCGAGGACGTGCGTCTCGTCGCCTCGCGGTCCGGCGACCGGCTCCAGCTCCCGCTCCGGCTCGCGGCCGACGGCGGCGACGTCGCCGTGCGCGTCGACGGCACGACGCACACCGTGCCCGACACGGGCGAGGGGATCGAGGCTCTGCTCGCGGGGCTGGGCATCACCACCGACAACGACGACCGGGTCAGCGTCGAGCCTGCCGAGTCGGCGACCGCGGACGCGCGGGTCGTGCTGGTCGTGCAGCGTGTGGTCACGCAGGACGTGACGACGACCACCGCGCTGCCGTTCCAGCGCATCGAGAAGAAGGACTCCCGGCGGTACGAGGACCTCGCCCCGAAGGTCGTCCAGGCCGGAGTCGAGGGCGTGCGCACGCGTGTCGAGCGCGTGACGACGGTCGACGGCGTCGAGGAGTCGCGGACCCTGGTGTCGGAGGAGGACACGACCGCGCCCGTCGACGAGATCGTCGCGATCGGCACGCGTGAGCGACCCGCGGAGCCGGCCAAGAAGCCGCAGTCGAGCTCGACGTCGGGCTCCGGCTCCGGCTCCGGCTCGGGCTCGGGCTCGGGTGCCGTGCCGACGGGCGACGTGTGGGCCAGGCTCGCCCAGTGCGAGTCCGGCGGTCGCGTCGACGCGGTGTCGTCCAACGGCCTGTACTACGGCCTCTACCAGTTCTCGCTGCCCACGTGGCGTGCGATGGGCGGCAGCGGGCTGCCGTCGCAGGCCTCCGCGGCGGAGCAGACGGAGCGCGCGAAGGCGCTCCAGGCCCGCTCCGGGTGGGGCCAGTGGCCGGCGTGCGCCCGCAAGCTCGGCCTCCTCTGACGACCTCATCGGACTGTGGCGTGCGCCACATCGGGGCTCGGAGATTTGGGTCTGGATAACGAATCGGTTACGGTCGATTGTCCTCCCGGGGGTCCTGAGCCCCGATGTGCGCCGGTTCCCGGTCGCGTGAGGACGGGCCCGGATCCCGGGCCGCGACCGCCGGATCGGCGGGTCGAGTCCGCACAGCAGCCCTGACGGCTGCCGTCGCGCCGCCACGGCGCGTCGCCGCGGAGGTCCCCGAGGACCGTCGCTCGACCTCCCGTGCCCGGAGAGCACGACGTCTGGACCCAAGTGACCCACGAAGCACCGCAGACGGCCCCGATCGAGGCCGTCGCCCCCGTCACCGCCCCCCGCGACATCACCCCCGCCCCCAGCAACGCCCGCCGTCGTCGTCGGCTGCCGATCGCCGCGGGCCTCGTCGCCGCCTCGCTGGCCGTCTCCGGCGGCGCCTACGCCGTGAACAACGCGCACAAGGACGTCACCCTCGACGTCGACGGCCGCGTCACCACGATCTCCACCTTCGCCGGCTCGGTCGAGAAGGTCCTCGACGCCGAAGGGGTCCGCCTCTCCGAGCGCGACCTCGTCACCCCCGGCCTCGACGCCCGCCTCACCGACGGCGCCGACATCGTCGTGCGCTACGCCCGCGAGATCACCGTCCAGGCGGACGGCGAGCAGACCGACACCTGGGTGACCGTGCTCGACGCGCACGAGGCGCTCGCGCACCTCGCCGCGCGCGGCTCCGACGTCGCCCTCGTCGCCTCCCGCTCCGGCGACCGTGCCGGCCTCCCGCTGCGCCTCGACGCCGACGGCCCCGTCGCCGTCGTCGCGGACGGCGAGACCGCCGTCGTCGAGGACGGCCACGCCGGCCTCGACGCCGTGCTGGCCGCCGCCGGGCTGACCCTCGGCGAGAAGGACACGGTCCGCGTCCTCGCGCTCGCCGCCGCCGGCGGCGAGCCCGCCGAGGCCCCCGGCGCCGACGTCGCCGTCGTCGTCCAGCGCGTCGTCGAGCAGGACGTCACCACGGAGCACGCCGTGCCGTTCGAGAC
>CBINDH010000223.1:0-4831 GCA_966249365.1 uncultured Xylanimonas sp.
GCCCCTCCAACCCGGTGCTCACGCCCCGCGGGATCGACGAGCCCGTGCAGAACGCCGGGCACGGCGACCTGGTCCAGGCGCCGGACGGGTCGTGGTGGATGGTGCTGCTCGGCGTGCGGCCCGGCGGCGGCACCCCCGGCTGGCACGTGCTCGGGCGCGAGACGTTCCTGACGCCGGTGACGTGGGAGGACGGCTGGCCGCGCGTCGAGCGGGTGCGGCTCGAGGTCCCGGGCCTGCCGTCCGCCGCGGCCGCGGGGCTCGGGCGGGACGACTTCGACTCCCCCGCCCTCGCCCCGGCCTTGATCTCGCAGCGCCGGTACCCCGCCGAGCGCGGCTCGACGGCGGTGCGGCCCGGCTGGCTCACGCTCACCGCGTCGGCGGACACGCTCGACGACCCCGACGTGGCGTTCGTGGGGAAGCGGCAGCAGCACCTCGCGTGCACCGTGCGCGCGCTCGCCGACGCGTCGGCCGGCCGGGGCGGGCTCGCCGTACGGATCGACGAGGAGCACCACTACGAGGTCGAGGTCGCGGACGGCCTCGCCACCGCGTCCGCGCGCATCGGCCCGCTGCGCACCGTGCTCGGCACGCACCCCGTCGACGCGTCGTCCGCCGTCGTGCGGATCACGTTCGAGCCCGCCGACGGCGGCTGGGACCCGCGCGGCGGCCCCGACGTCGTCGTCCTCGCCGTCGAGCGCGACGACGACGTCGTCGAGCTGGCGCGCCTGGACGGCCGGTACCTGTCCACCGAGGTGACCGGCGGGTTCACCGGCCGGATCGTCGGCCCGTACGCGACCGCGGGAACGGTCGCGTTCGACTGGGTCGAGACCGTCACGGTCACCGGCGCCCGGTGACGCGCGACGCGAAAGCCCTGGTGCGGGGCGCACGACCCGCACCATCATGGGCGCATGGCCTCACTGCCGAAGGCGTTCCGCACCGCGGTCGTCGCAGCGTTCCTCGTCGTCCTGGCCGGGTGCTCCGGTGACGGCTCCGCCGAGACCCCGCCGGCGGAGGCCATCGAGCCCGGCGGCACGGGCACGGTCGCGCTCGACGACCGCCCGTTCACGCTGACCGTGCCGGCCGGCTACGACGACGGCACCCCCGTGCCGCTCGTGCTCTCGCTGCACGGGTACACGGTCGACGGGCCGAGCACCGCCTCCTACTTCGGCCTGCCCGACCTGGTCGACGAGCGCGGGTACCTGCTCGCGTACCCAGACGGCCTCGCCGACTCCCGGGGCGAGCAGTACTGGAACGCGACGGACGCCTGCTGCGACTTCGACAGGTCGGGCGTCGACGACTCGGCGTACCTCGCCTCGGTCATCGAGACCGTCGCGGAGCAGTACGCGGTCGACCCGCAGCGCGTCTTCGTCGTCGGGCACTCGAACGGCGGGTTCATGGCGCTGCGCATGGCGTGCGACCACGCGGACCTCGTCGCCGCGGCCGTCTCGGTCGCCGGCGCGATGCCCGCCGACACCTCGGAGTGCCGGCCGGAGCGCCCCGTGAGCATCGTCCAGGTGCACTCCGACGCCGACGAGACCATCTCGTACCGCGGCGGGTCCACGGGGATGGGCTCGCGCTACAGCGGCGCCGAGGCGACGGTCGAGCGCTGGCGCACGGTCGACCGGTGCGACGCGACGCCGGCCCAGGCGACGGCCGACCTCGAGGCGACGCTGGAGGGCGAGGAGACCACGACGAGCACCTGGTCGTGCGCCGACGGCACCGAGGTCGGCCTGTGGACGATCGCCGGCGGCCGGCACTCCCCGACCTGGTCGGACGAGTTCCCCTCGGCGCTCGTCGACTGGATGCTGGCGCACGGCCGCGAAGGGTGACCGCCCCTGCTACTCGCCCGAGTGCGGGCTGACGGGCTCCGGCGCGGGACCGTCCCCGTGACGGGCGAAGACGCCGCGCAGGACGAGCGCCTGCAGGTACGCGCCGACCGAGAAGCCGACCGTGGCCCCGAGCACCCACGACGCGGGCCAGACGTACAGCAGCGCCAGACCGGTGACCGGGATCAGCACCAGCGCGCCCGTCCGCACCGGCTCCGCCAGCGGCAGCAGCAGCGCGTTGCGCAACGTCTGGCGCACCGGCGCCGTGTGGGTCCCCACCAGGGCCAACCCGTAGAGCAGCGCCGCGAGGAGGAACGCGACGCCCAGCAGCGACAGCAGCCCGGCGACCGCCGTGCCGACGCCGTCGAGCGAGAGCCAGAAGACCCCGCTGAACGCCAGCATCGCCGCGGGCACGCCGAGAGCGAGGAACACCCCCGTCCCCGCGCCGGCGTTCCGCCGCAGCGCCACGAGGTAGCCGCGCACCAGGTCGCCGCGCTCGTCGTCGGCGTACCGGTGCGTCACCTCGAGCAGCGAGCTGGTCGCCGCGCCGATCGTCACCACCGGCAGGCACGTGACCAGGTACAGCACGTTGAGCACGGCGAAGAGGATCAGGACGGTCACGCCCTGGACCGTGCGGCCGTCCGGGTCGATCCTCACCGGTGCGGCGTCACTCGACGCCGAGCAGAACCTCGACCGCGCGCGCGAAGAACGCGTCGACCGGGCCCTCGGCGTACGCATCGGCGCCGCGTGCCGCGGTGAACGTCGCGGCGCGGATCTCGGCGGACGTCAGCGGCTCCTGACGGTCGAAGTAGCCGACCAGGCGGTCGCACAGCTCGTCGACGTCGTCCTTGTCGTAGCCCTGCTGGCCGCGCTCCGCCGGGGCGAACTTGTCGCCGTCCGGGCGGCCCAGGCGGCCGTAGAGCGTGCGGGCTCGCTCCGCGAGAGCGCCCATCCACGCCTCCTGCCCGTGCGCGGCCACGAACTCGGCCCGCTGCCGGGCGACGAACGCCGACTCCAGGCGGTCCAGCGCCGCGTCCACCTCGTGCGTGTCGTAGCCGCCGCGCACCAGGTCGAACGTCGCCGACTGGATCTCCGCGGCGGTCAGGGGGTGGGCGGTGCGACCCTCGTACGCCTGGCGTGCGTGGTCGAAGAACTCGTCCACCTCGTCCTTGTCGTACCCGGTCTTGAGCACCGAGACGGTGCCGAACAGCGAGCTGCTCATGCGTCCTCCTCCTCGGCCGCCAGCTGTCCGCAGGCGCCGTCAATGTCCGAACCCCGGGTGTCCCGAACGGTGGTCGGGATCCCGTGCCCCCGCAGCCTAGCGACGAACTCGTCCTCGACCGCACGCTCGGACGCCGTCCAGATCGACCCCGGGGTCGGGTTGAGCGGGATCGGGTTGACGTGCACCCATCCCTTGCCGCGCGAGTTGAGCTTCTTGCCCAGCAGGTCGGCGCGCCACGCGTGGTCGTTCATGTCCTTGATCAGGGCGTACTCGATCGAGACCCGGCGGCCCGTCGCGTCGAAGTACGCGCGCGCGGCGTCCAGCGCCTCGTCGACCGAGAACCGGGTGTTGATCGGGACGAGCTCGCTGCGCAGGTCGTCGTCGGGCGCGTGCAGCGACAGCGCGAGCGTCAGCGGCAGCCCCTCGGCGGCGAGCTTCTTGATGCCCGGGACGAGGCCGACCGTCGAGACGGTGATGTTGCGCGCGCTCATGCCGAAGCCCTCGGGCGCGTCGGCGACGAGCGTGCGGATGCACGCCATGATCGCCTTGTAGTTGATGAGGCCCTCGCCCTCGCCCATGAAGACCAGGTTGTTCAGCCGCGTCGGACCACCGGGGATCTCGCCGAGCGCGAGCGAACGCATCGCGACGCGCACCTGCTCGAGCATCTCCGCCGTCGAGAGGTTGCGAGTGAAGCCGAGCTGCCCGGTCGCGCAGAACGGGCACGCCATGCCGCACCCGACCTGGCTCGAGATGCACAGCGTGGCGCGACGCGGGTAGCGCATGAGCACCGACTCGATGCGGTTGCCGTCGTGCAGCGCCCAGAGCGTCTTGACCGTCGTCCCCTTGTCGGCCGTCAGCGTCTTGCGGGGCGTCAGCAGGGGCGGGAACAGCTCCGCGGCGAACGCGTCGCGGGCGGCGGCGGGGATGTCCGTCCAGTCGGCCGGGTCGGCGGTGAAGTGCGAGAAGTAGTGCGTGGCGAGCTGCTTGGCCCGAAAGCCCTTGTGGCCCAGCTCCTCGACCGCGGCGGCACGCTCGGCCGCCGTGAGCTCGGCGAAGTGCCGCGGCGCCTTGACGACGCGCCGCGGCCGCATCTGCAGCGCGACGGGCTTGGTCTGGCCGCCGGGGCGAACCTCGATGGTGGCCATGCAGGGACTTCCTTACGCAGCGGGACCCGCCCCGGCCACCGACAGGACGAGGTAGACGAACGGTGCGGTGACGAGGATCGAGTCGACGCGGTCCAGCACGCCCCCGTGGCCGGGGAGCAGCGAACCCATGTCCTTCAAGTCTAGGTCGCGCTTGAGCAGCGACTCGGCCAGGTCGCCCACCGTCGCCGTGATGGCGGTCATGAAGCCCAGCACGAGGCCCAGGATGAGCGAGGACCCCAGCAGCGGGTGGCCCTCGCCGTCGGGAAGGAACGGCTTGTCGAGCACCCAGTGGGCACCCGCGAAGCCCACCGCCGTCGTCAGCAGGACGGACCCGACCATGCCCTCCCAGGTCTTCTTCGGGCTGACGGTGCGGGCGAGCGGGTGCTTGCCGAACAGCACGCCGGCGATGTACCCGCCCGTGTCGTTCGCGACCGCGAGCAGGATGAACAGCGCGACCAGGAGGCGGCCGTCCTTCTGGATCAGGATGAGCACCACGAAGCCGGCGAGGAACGGGACGTACGTCGCCGCGAACACCGTGGCGGCGACGTCGCGCAGCGCGGCCCGGCCCGGCCCGTCGAGCACGCGCCACAACACGGCCGCCGCGACGGGGAGCACGTACGAGACGAGCAGGCCCTCGGGCC
>CBINDH010000224.1:0-4823 GCA_966249365.1 uncultured Xylanimonas sp.
CGTGAAGGTCGCCGTCGGCGGCCAGGGCCCACGCCCGCTGTCGCGCGGCGCCGTTCCCGCGGGACCACAGGACTCCCAGCAGCTCGGTCACGGCATCGAGGTCGCCGGCGTCGGCGAGCGCCTCGCGGACGTGCGCCACGAGCGCGCCGACGACGTCGTGTGCGGGCGCGGGCCGCCACGTCACGGGGTCGAGCAGGGTCCCGGCGAGGCCCGAGTGACCGGCGCGCCACTGCGCGGCGCGGAGCAGCTCGGTGGGCGCGTGCGGGGGCGGCTCGCCGGCCGCGGCGGCGCGGGCCGCCGTCTCGACCAGGCCGCGGGCGAGCGCGGCGAGCAGGACGGGGGAGTCCGGGTCGAGGCACACGTCGGCGATGCGGACCTCGACGGTGGGGTAGCGGGCCGAGAGCCGCGCGTCGAAGTAGACCATCGCCTCGTCGAGCACGGTCTCGGTGGCCACGAGGGTGCCGACGGCGTCGTGGTATGCCTCGGCGCTCCCGAAGACCCGGGTCGGGCCCGCTGTGGGCCATCGCGCCCACACCTGGGAGCGGAAGCTCTCGTAGCCGGTGGCGCCGCCCTGCCAGAACGGCGAGTTCGCGGACAGGGCGAGCAGGGGAGCGAGCCACGGCCCGATGCGGTCGATGACGGCGACGCCCTCGTCGTCGGCGGCGACGCCGGCGTGGATGTGGCAGCCGGTGGTGAGCTGCTCCCAGGCCGTGATCCCGAACTGTGCACGGGCGCGGAGGTACCGCAGGCGGGACACGGTGGTGCCCTGGAACGCGACCGGCGAGGTGGCGAGCGTGGCGATGAGGGCCCCCTGACGGGCGGCGGCGTCGCGGGCGCCCGCGCGTCCGGCGCGCACGGCGTCGGACAGCTCGGTCAGGCTGCGGCTCGGCGGGGTCGCCGTCTCGAGCTGTTCCTCCATGAACTCGTTCTCGAGGGGTCCGTCGTCGACGTCGGCGGTCTCGAGGACGTGCTGCGCGCGCGGGCACGGGCTGCCGTCCTCGCCCAGGAGCAGCAGCTCTTCCTCGATCCCTACCGTTCGCACATCGTCAGCCACCCTGGCAGCATCGCAGACGGCGGGACTACCCGCCGGGTGTCGGACGTGGCGCACGCGATGCCGAGATCGCGTGCCAATCCGTCGCGCAGGGTGCGCCGGACGTGGACCGTGCGAGCGGCGATGAAGATTACCCTCTACCTGCGGGAACGCTGTGGCCTTACCACCATGTGAGCAAGGCGACAGCGATTGGCGCCGTCTCTGCCTGGATGTGGTCAGGCCACAGGCGTAACGTCGTACTCGGAGACAGGGGCAGGCGATCCCGCCCCGGAGGAGGAAGACCACCATGACGACGACCACGTCAGCCGAATCGAACACCACCGCCTGGGCCGGGTTCACGAACGGCCCCTGGCAGGACAGGATCGACGTCCGCGACTTCATCCAGAAGAACTACACGCCCTACGAGGGCGACGACTCGTTCCTCGCCGGCCCGACGGCCCGCACCACCAAGGTGTGGGAGACGATCGCCGCGATGTTCCCGCAGGAGCGCGAGAAGGGCGTCTACGACGTCGACAACAAGGTGCCCGGCACCATCACCTCGCACGGTCCCGGCTACATCTCGAAGGACGACGAGGTCATCGTCGGTCTCCAGACGGACGCCCCGCTCAAGCGCGCGATGATTCCCAACGGCGGGTGGCGCATGGTCGAGACGTCGCTGAAGACGTACGGCTACGAGGTCGACCCGACGCTGCAGGAGATCTTCACCAAGTACCGCAAGACCCACAACGCGGGCGTCTTCGACGCGTACCCGCCGAACGTGCGCGCCGCGCGTTCCTCGCACGTCATCACCGGTCTGCCGGACGCCTACGGCCGCGGCCGCATCATCGGTGACTACCGCCGCGTCGCCCTGTACGGCGTCGACGCGCTCATCGAGGCCAAGAAGCTCGACAAGCTGTCGCTCGACACCCAGGTCTTCTCCGAGTCGGTCGTCCGCGAGCGCGAGGAGCACGCCGAGCAGATCCGCGCCCTCGGCGAGCTCAAGGAGATGGCCGCGTCCTACGGCTTCGACATCTCCGGCCCGGCCACCACGGCCGCCGAGGCCGTCCAGTGGCTGTACTTCGGCTACCTGGCCGCGGTCAAGGAGCAGAACGGCGCCGCCATGTCGCTGGGCCGCGTCTCGACGTTCCTCGACATCTACTTCGAGCGTGACCTCGCCGCCGGCACCCTCACCGAGGAGCAGGCGCAGGAGATCATGGACGACTTCGTGATCAAGCTGCGGATCGTGCGCTTCCTGCGCACCCCGGAGTACGACACGCTGTTCTCCGGCGACCCGACCTGGGTCACCGAGTCGATCGCCGGCATGGGCGAGGACGGCCGTCCGCTCGTCACCAAGAACTCGTTCCGCATGCTGCAGACCCTGTACAACCTGGGTCCGGCACCGGAGCCGAACATGACCGTGCTGTGGAGCGACCGCCTCCCGCAGGGCTTCAAGGAGTTCTGCGCCAAGGTCTCGATCGACACGTCGGCCGTGCAGTACGAGTCCGACGAGGAGATCCGCGGTGCCTGGGGCGACGACGCCGCGATCGCCTGCTGCGTGTCCCCGATGGCCGTCGGCAAGCAGATGCAGTTCTTCGGCGCCCGCGTCAACCTCGCCAAGACGCTGCTCTACGCCATCAACGGTGGCAAGGACGAGGTCACCGGCAAGCAGGTCTCCCCGGCCGTCGCGCCGGTCGAGCCCGGCAAGCCGCTCGAGTACGACGACGTCCGCGCCCGCTTCGACAAGACGATGGACTGGCTGGCCGCCACCTACGTCGAGGCGCTGAACGTCATCCACTACATGCACGACAAGTACGCGTACGAGCGCATCGAGATGGCGCTGCACGACAAGGACGTGCTGCGGACCATGGCCTGCGGCATCGCCGGCCTCGCCGTGGCCACCGACTCGCTGTCGGCCATCAAGTACGCCAAGGTCACGCCCGTCTTCGACGAGCGCGGCATCGTGGTCGACTACGTCACCGAGGGTGACTTCCCGACCTACGGCAACGACGACGACCGCGCCGACGACATCGCCGTCGAGCTGGTCGAGGCGTTCATGGCGAAGATCCGCTCGCACAAGATGTACCGCGACGCGGTCCCGACCCAGTCGGTCCTGACGATCACCTCGAACGTCGTCTACGGCAAGGCCACGGGCAACACGCCCGACGGCCGCCGCGCCGGCGAGCCGTTCTCCCCGGGCGCCAACCCGATGAACGGCCGCGACACGCACGGCATGCTGGCCTCCGCTCTGTCGGTCGCCAAGCTCCCGTACGCCGAGGCGCAGGACGGCATCTCGCTGACCAACACCGTCGTGCCGAGCGGCCTGGGCCGCACGCGCGAGGAGCAGGTCACGAACCTCGCCGGTCTGCTCGACGCGACCGTGGGCGGCAACGGGTACCACATGAACGTCAACGTGCTGGTCAAGGAGACCCTCGAGGACGCCATGGAGCACCCCGAGAAGTACCCGCAGCTCACGATCCGCGTCTCGGGCTACGCCGTGAACTTCGTCCGCCTGACGCGCGAGCAGCAGCTCGACGTCCTCTCGCGCACGTTCCACGGCTCGATGTGAGACCTGGTCCCCGATGACCACCTCCAGCTCCGCGACCGGTGCCGCCCACCTTCCCCTCGGTGGGGGCGCCGGTCGCGGCGTCACCGACGGCCGCGCGGGCAGCGTGAACCTCGTCGAGAGCATCTCCGACGGCCTCGACGTCCCGACGGCGACCACCCGGCGCACCGGCGCAGGTCTCGCAGGCCTCGAGGTCACGGAGCTCGACCGCAGCGAGAAGCTCGCCATGATGCGGTCCGGCGAGCTCGGCTCGGTGCACTCCTGGGAGCTCGTCACCGCCGTCGACGGCCCGGGCACGCGCATGACGGTCTTCCTCAACGGGTGCCCGCTGCGCTGCCTGTACTGCCACAACCCCGACACGCTCGAGATGAAGGACGGCGAGCCGGTCACGGTCGACGCCCTGCTGGCCCGCATCAAGCGGTACGTCCCGGCGTTCACGGCGACCAAGGGCGGCCTGACGATCTCGGGCGGCGAGGTGCTCCAGCAGCCCGCGTTCGCCGCACGGCTGCTGCGCGGCGCCAAGGAGATGGGCGTGCACACGGCCATCGACACCTCGGGCTTCCTCGGGGCGGCGATGACCGACGACATGATCGTGGACACCGACCTGGTGCTCCTCGACATCAAGTCGGGCGACCCGGACACGTACCTCAAGGTCACCAAGCGGGCCCTGCAGCCGACGCTGGACTTCGGGCGCCGGCTCGCGCGCTCGGGCCTGCCCGGCGGGATCGACGACGACGATCCGGTGGAGGTGTGGATCCGCTTCGTGCTGGTCCCCGGCCTGACCGACGACGTCGAGAACGTCGAGCTCGTGGCGCAGTACGCGGCCGAGCTCAACGAGATCCGGCCCGGCACGGTGACCCGCGTCGAGGTGCTCGCCTTCCACAACATGGGCGCCGACAAGTGGGAGACGCTCGGGCGCGAGTACGAGCTCAAGGACACCAAGCCGCCGTCGCCCGAGCTGCTCGAGCGCGTCCGCGAGCAGTTCCGGTCCCGTGGCCTGACGACCTACTAGTTCCTCTCACCCCTGTTTCCAGGTGAGGCGGCGCTCCGGCGCCGCAACGCGGCGCGGGCGGCGCACCGGGGGGGGGGCCGCCGGCCCGGGGGGTCTGCTGGTCGAGCTTGTCGAGACCAGCCCCTGCGCTGGTTGAGCCCCGTCGAGACCACTTCGCGCTCGGCTCTTGCGGTTTCGACGGGGCTCACCCAGCAGAGGCGGTTTCGACGGGGCTCAAC
>CBINDH010000225.1:0-4822 GCA_966249365.1 uncultured Xylanimonas sp.
GGTGATGACGTGCGGGCGGAAGCGGCGCACGACCTCGACGAGCGGCGCCGAGGCCTGCTCGAGCGGCACGAGCGCGAACGCGTCGTCGGGCAGCGGCGGCAGCGGGTCGCCCTCGGGAAGCCCGGAGTCGGTGAACCCGAGCCAGTGCTGCTGGACGCCGAGCGCCTGCGCGGCAGCGGCCATCTCGAGGCGGCGGACCGCGCGCTTGCCCTCGACCGTCTCGAACTCGTGGCCCTCGGGCACCTCGAACGTCGGGTTGAGGACGTCACCGCGCTCGCCGCCCGTGCAGGTCACGACCAGCACCTCGACGCCCTCGGCGGCGTACTTCGCGGTCGCGGCCGCGCCCTTGCTGGACTCGTCGTCGGGGTGGGCGTGCACGGCCATGAGCCGCAGCTTGCCGTCGGTACCGAGCGGGGCGCTGGTCAAGGCCGACCTCCATCGATCAGTGGCAACGTCACACGGGCGGGCGCACGCGGTGGCGTGCACGTCGTCCACAATGATGGACCATGAGCGACGTCGCACCGCCCACCCCGCCCGCGGACCGGTACGGGCGAACGCCGTCGGGCCTGTCCCGGGGCGCGCGGTTCGCGATCGCGCTCGCGCTCGCTGCGGGCGTCGCGCTGGCGGCCTGGTTCGCCTTCGCGCAGTACCAGCGCTCCCCCGTCGACGCCGACGTCGTCTCCTTCCGGGTGACGAGCGCGGAGGAGATCGAGGTCGACTTCCAGGTCACGATGCCTCCCGGCACGACGGCGGTGTGCACGGTGGGGGCCCTCTCGCCGAGCTTCGCCCAGGTCGGGTCGCTGCAGGTCCCCGTGGGGCCGACCAGCACCGGCACGGCGCGCTACACCGTGACCGTGCGCACCACGCAGAAGGCGGACGCAGCGGACGTCAAGGGATGCGTCGCCGACTAGCAGACTTGCCCTGGGCACCCGGTCGCGGGCTACCCTGGGGGATTCACACGCTGTCCTGACACCAGCCGACGCGCGTGCCGACGGGCGTCGGTGCGACGTCGTGCGGCCTGGGGCCAGGCATCCGAGCACCACGAAAGGAGAGCCCAAGTGAGCGACACCACGGTCACCTGGCTCACCCAGGAGGCTCACGACCGGCTGAAGGCCGAGCTGGAGCACCTCTCCGGTCCCGCCCGCACCGAGATCGCCGAGCGCATCGCTGCCGCCCGCGACGAGGGGGACCTCAAGGAGAACGGCGGCTACCACGCGGCCCGCGAGGAGCAGGCCAAGAACGAGGCGCGCATCCGTGAGCTCACGGAGAAGCTGCGCACCGTCCACATCGGTACCCCGCCGGACGACGGCATGGTCGAGGCCGGCATGCTCGTGGACGTCCTGCTGGCCGGTGAGCCGATGACGTTCCTCCTCGGTTCGCGCGAGATCGCGGACACCACGGACGTCGACGTGTACTCCCCCACCTCGCCCCTCGGCGCGGCCATCAACGGCCACGCGGTCGGCGAGACGGTCAGCTACACGGCCCCCAACGGCAAGGAGTTCACGGTCGAGATCACGGCCGCGAAGCCCTACGAGGGCTGACCCGAGCCCTCAAGTTCGGCAAGAGCCCCTGGTTTCGGCACGATCATCTGCCGAAACCAGGGGCTCTTGCCGAACTCAGCGCGTCACGCGCCCGCCGTGTGGACCTCGAAGCCTGCCGCGCTGAGCGCCGCGGCGATCTGCGTGCAGTGCTCGGCGCCCTTCGCCTCGATCTGCAGCATGACCGAGACGTCGAAGACCCCGAGGGTGACCTCGGCGTGCGAGTGCTCGACGCGCACGATGTTGCCGCCGGCCTCGGCCACGGTCTGGACGACGCGGGCGAGCGAGCCGGGCCGGTCGGCCACCCGCACGGTGAGCTGCCGGTAGCGGCCGGCCGCGACCATGCCGTGCTGGATGACCCGCATGAGCAGGAGGGGGTCGATGTTGCCGCCCGTCAGCAGCGGCACGACGGTGCCCTCGAGCCCGCTCGGGTCGTCCATGAGGGCCGCGACACATGCCGCCCCCGACGGCTCGACGACGAGCTTGGCCCGCTCCGCGACCAGCAGCAGCGCCCGCGAGAGCGACTCCTCGCTCACGGTGCGCACCTCGACGCCGAGCCGCTCCAGGATGTCGAACGGCACTTCGCCGGGCGTCCAGACGGCGATGCCGTCGGCCATGGTGGGCCCGAGGCGCCGAGGTACCGGGTGCCCGGCCGCGAGGGAGCCCGGGTACGCGGCCGCGATCTCGGCCTGCACCCCGACGACGCGCACGTGCGGCGCCGCCTCGGCCACGACCGTCGCGATCCCCGCCGCGAGCCCGCCACCGCCGAGCGGCACGAGGATCGTGCGCACGTCCGGCACCTGCTCGAGGATCTCCAGGGCGACCGTGCCCTGCCCCGCGACGACGTCGGGGTGGTCGAACGGGTGGATGAGGACCCGGCCGCTGGCCGCCACCTCCTCGCGCGCGGCGACCAGCGCCTCGTCGACGCTGTTCCCGACCAGGCGCACGTGGGCCCCGTATCCGCGGGTCGCCTCGAGCTTGGGCAGCGGCGCGTCGACGGGCATGTAGACGACGGCGTCGATGCCGAGCATCTGCGCGGCGAGCGCGACGCCCTGCGCGTGGTTCCCGGCGGACGCGGCGACGACGCCGGCGGCCCGCTCGGCCTCGCTGAGCCGGGACATGCGCGTGTAGGCGCCGCGCACCTTGAACGAGCCCGCGCGCTGCAGGTTCTCCAGCTTGAGCACCACGGGAACCCCCGCGGCCTCGGCGAGCGCACGGAAGGGCTGGACGGGCGTGCGGCTCGCGACGCCGTCGAGCAGCTTCGCGGCCTGGCGGACGTCGTCGAGCGTGATACGCGGGATGCTCATCGGCCCTCCCGCCCGTCGAGGGGATCCGGTGACGCGGGCGGCTCGTCCGTGACGTCGCCGAACGCGTCGCCGACGGCGTCGTCGACCGTCACCGCCTCGCCCCGGGCGCGGCGCAGCCCTGCGGCACGGCTGGAGAGGTTGATGACGGGCAGCGTGGGCCGGCGCCGCAGGAGCGGCACGTGGTCGTCGGTGCCGAGCGCGGGGAACTTGTCGGTGCCGTGCAGGTACAGGATCACCGTGTTGAGCACCGCGGCGAGCGGCACCGCGAAGAGCGCGCCGATGATGCCCGCGGCGAGCGACCCGGCGGCCACCACGAGCACGACGGCGACGGGGTGCAGCGAGACGGCGTGCCCCATGAGGAACGGCTGCAGCACGTGGCCCTCGATCTGCTGCACGAGCAGCACGATCGCGAGCATGATCAGCGCGGCGACCCACCCCTGCGCGACGAGCACGACGACGCACGCGATCGCGCCGGTGACGATCGCACCGACGATCGGCACGAACGAGCCCACGAACACCAGCACGCCGAGCGGCAGCGCGAGCGTGGGCACGAAGAACGCGGCACCGATACCGATGCCGGCGGCGTCGACGAGGGCGACGAGGATCTGCGTGCGCACGTAGGCCGACAGGGTGACGACGCCGCGGCGTCCCGCCTGGTGCATCCGCTCGCGCGCGGCGACCGGGAGCAGGTTGACCAGCCAGGTCCAGATCCCCCGGCCGTCGACGAGGAAGAAGATGAGGCAGAACAGCGCGATGAGCGCGCCCACGAACACGTGCCCGACGGTCGTGGCCGCGCCGAGCGCCCCGGACAGGATGCCGCCCGCGCCGCCGTCGGTGAACGAGCCCGAGATCTGGTCCCAGTAGGCGTTGAGCTGCTCGTTGTCGATGCGCAGCGGGCCTTCCGCGAGCCACTCGCGCACCTCGTTGAACCCGGCGATCGCCTGGTCGGCCAGGTCGGTGAAGCCCGCGACGATCTGCCGGCCGGCGAGGGAGACGAGGGCCGCCACGAGGGCGATCAGCCCGACGACGGAGACCGCCGTCGCGAGCCCGCGAGGGAAGCGCAGCCAGCGTTCCAGGCCGTCGCGCACGGGGCGCAGCAGCACGGAGAGCAGCAGCGCGATGGCCACGGGGACGAGGATCGTCTGGAGCCGGGACCCCACCCAGAGCACGGCCGCGACGGCCGCCCCGATGAGCAGCAGCCGCCACGACCAGGCGGCGGCCGCCTTGATCGACGGGGGGACGGACTCGGCCCCCGAGTACTGGGGTCGGTCGTCGCTCACGCGGTGCCCTCCAGTGCGTCGGCGAGGTCGGCGACCAGGTCGTCGACGTCCTCGATCCCTACCGAGACCCGGACGAGGTCGGCGGGCACCTCGAGCGCGGACCCGGCGACCGATGCGTGCGTCATGCGCCCAGGATGCTCGATCAGCGACTCCACGCCGCCCAGCGACTCGGCGAGAGTGAAGACGCGCGTGCGCGACACGAGGTCGAGCGCCGCCTGCTCGGTGCCCACCTGGAACGACACCATGCCGCCCGCCCCCCGCATCTGGCGCTTCGCGAGCTCGTGCCCGGGGTGCGAGGCGAGCCCCGGGTAGATCACCCGCGTCACCTGCGGGTGCGCCTCGAGGAACATCGCGACGGCGAGCGCGTTGGCCTGGTGCCGGTCCATCCGCACCGCGAGCGTCTTGAGGCCGCGCAGGGTCAGCCACGCGGAGAACGGGTCGGCGATCGCGCCGGAGGCGTTCTGGTGGAACCGGACGGCGTCGGCCACCCCGGCGGCGCCGTCGGGTGCGGTGCGCCCACCCGGGATCGTCGCGCCGTCGGCGACGACGAGCGCGCCGCCGACGACGTCGGAGTGGCCGCCGATGTACTTCGTCGTGGAGTGCACGACGACGTCGGCGCCGAGCGCGAGCGGCGTCTGCAGGTACGGCGTGGCGAACGTGTTGTCGACGACGAGCAGCGCCCCCGCGTCGTGCGCGA
>CBINDH010000226.1:0-4803 GCA_966249365.1 uncultured Xylanimonas sp.
GTCGAAACCCGTGGGTTGAGCCCCGTCGAAACCACTAGCCCACCCCTCCGGAGGCACGCATGCTCAAAGGTCAGGTCTCGCTCGTCACCGGCGCCAACCGCGGGATCGGCCGCGCGACCGCGCTCGCCCTCGCCGACGCCGGCTCCGACGTCGCGGTCGGCGTCCGCCGCGAGGGCGCCGGCGCCGACGTCGTCGCGGAGATCCAGGCGAAGGGCCGCCGGGCGGTCGAGGTGCTCACGGACGTGCGCGACCTCGACGGTTCCCGCGCCGGGATCGACGCCGCGGTCGCCGCGCTGGGCCGGCTCGACGTGCTCGTCAACAACGCGGGCGGCGGCGTCGACTGCCCGGCCATCGACGTGACCGAGGAGGATTTCGAGGCGGTCTGGCAGCTCAACGTCCGCTCGACGTTCTTCCTCTCGCAGCACTTCGCGCGGGTCGCGCGGGACGCCGGTAGCGGCGGGGTGATCGTCAATGTCGCGTCGCAGGCGGGACTGGTCGCGCTGCCGACCGAGGCCTCGTACTGCGCGGCCAAGGCCGCCGTCGTCCACCTGACCCGCTGCCTCGCGGTGGAGTGGGGCGAGCTCGGCATCCGCGTCAACGCCGTCGCGCCGACGTTCGTCGAGACGGACGGCACCGCGCGCGTGCTCGGCGACCCCGCGCACCGCGCCGACGTCGAGGAGCGCATCGCCGCACTGCACCGCGTGGGCCGGCCCGAGGAGGTCGCCTCGGCGGTCGTCTACCTGGCGAGCCCGGCGTCGTCGCTGGTCACCGGCGTCACGCTCCCGGTCGACGGCGGCTGGACGGCCCGCTGAGACCCCGCGCCGCGCGCCAGGCACGCGTTGGCTGGTGGCGCCGCCTCGCAGGCGAATCGGATCGTGGATCTGAGATCGGAACGTGCGCTTGATCGCGCGTTCCGATCTCAGATGCACGATCCGATCGTGGCGACCCGCGTCGCCGTTCAGGCTGCGGCGCGGTGCTCGAGGCTTGCGCGCAGGGCCGTGAGGTCGAGGCCCGCCTCGGCGGCGGCCCCCGCGACGACGTGGCCGCCCGGCGACTCGGCGCGCAGGATGCCGAGCAGCAGGTGCCGCGGGTCGATCGTCTTCTCCTTGAGGCGGATCGCCTCGCGCAGGGCGAGCTCGAGCGCCTTCTTGGCGTCGGCGGTGAACGGGATGTGGCCCGTGGGGGAGGTGCGCCGAGGCCGTGCGGCGGCGTCGAGGGCGCCCTCGCCGAAGATCCGGTCCGTGGAGGCGCGGACGGCGTCGAGGTCGATGCCGAGCGTGGCGAGCGCGTCCCCGTCGAGCGCGTCACCGGCGGTGATCGCCGCGCGCCCGCGGCGTGCAGCGTCGTCGGGGTCGATGCCGGCGCGGCGGAGCGTGTCGACGACGTCGCGCGTCTGGGCGACCGCGACGACGAGGTGCCGGGTGTCGATGTGCGAGGAGTGCAGCTGGCGGGCGACGTCCTGGGCGTCGACGACGGCCGCGCGGGCCGCGGAGGTGAATCTCTCGAACATGGCTCAGGCCTTTCCGTGCTTCTTGTGGGCTGCCTGCTTGCTGACGCCGAGGGCTGCCGCGATCTGCTCCCACGACCAGCCGAGAGCCCGGGCGCGGCGCACCTGGAGGGTCTCGAGCCGGTCGGCGAGCTCGCGCAGCGCCCGCACGGCACGCAGGCCCTGGCGGGGGTCGTCGCCGGCGGCGGCGCCGACGAGTGTCTGCTGATCGGTCATGACGTCAACATAGGTTGACGACCGAAAGGCTGTCAACCCTTGTTGACGAATGGCGTCGTCAGTGGTGCGACGCGTGCTCCGCGCGCTGCTCCCGGCCCAGCCGCGCGAGGCGGTGGGTCTGCCGCCAGCGCACGAGACGCGTGGCCTGCTGGAAGAGAACCCCCAGCAGCACGGCGAACGCGACGGCGATGGCCGTGCCCCAGACCGGGTGGTCGCTGATCTGGCCGCCGAGCGAGCCGAGCCCCGCGTAGACGCCCGCCCAGACCGCGCACGCGACGGCGTCGTACGCGACGAAGCGGCGCAGCGGGAAGCGCCCGAGGCCGAGGGCGATGATCACCGGTGCTCGGCCTCCCGGCACGAGCCGCCCGGTGACGACGGCGCTGAAGGCGTTGAGGTGCAGCTTGCGCTCGGCCTGGTGGATGCGGGCGGCGAACGAGCGCCGGTCGATCCACCCGCGCAGTCGGCGGGCGCCGAGCCGTGCCTCGAGCAGGAGGACGGTGTCGCCGAGCACGGAGGCGGCCCAGGCGACGAGGAACACGGTGACGACGGCGGACCGCGAACCGGGCGCGAGGGCGGCCGCGCCGCTGACCATCTCGCCGGTCGGGACGAAGGGGATCGCCGACCCGAGGGTCACGGCCACGAAGAGCAGCACGTACCCACCGACCGGAATCACCGTCAGATCCTAGGCGTCGCGGGCTCCCAGACAGGGCTCCACGGCGTCGCGCGGCCCGCCCGCACCAGGGCGAGTGGCCTGCGTCACGTGGGGTTCGGGACCCCGGGGTTCTGTGGATAACGGCGGCGGGGCTACCCTTGCCGAGATGTCTTGATGTCGAGACATCTACCCGACCACGGAGGGACCCAGCACGGTGGACCTGTTCGAGTACCAGGCGCGTGACATGTTCGAGAAGCACGGGGTGCCCGTGCTCGGAGGTGTCGTCGCGACGACTCCCCAGGAGGCCGAAGCGGCCGCAGTCAAGCTCGGCGGCGGCACCGTCGTCGTCAAGGCCCAGGTCAAGACGGGCGGCCGCGGCAAGGCCGGCGGCGTCAAGCTCGCCCACTCGCCGGCCGAGGCGGCCGAGAAGGCCGAGCAGATCCTCGGCATGGACATCAAGGGCCACACCGTCCACCGCGTGATGGTCGCGCAGGGCGCCAAGATCGCCGAGGAGTTCTACTTCTCGGTGCTGCTGGACCGTGCGAACCGCAACTACCTGGCCATGTGCTCGGTCGAGGGCGGCATGGAGATCGAGCAGCTCGCCGTCGAGCGCCCCGAGGCCCTCGCGCGCGTCGCCGTCGACCCGCTCGTCGGCATCGACGAGGCCAAGGCCGCCGAGATCGTGGCCGCGGCCAACTTCCCCGAGGAGCTGCGGTCCGACGTCGCGAAGGTCATCCAGCAGCTCTGGACCGTCTTCAAGGCCGAGGACGCGACCCTCGTCGAGGTCAACCCCCTGGTCCGCACCGAGGACGGCACGATCATCGCCCTCGACGGCAAGGTCACCCTGGACGACAACGCCTCCGAGGTGCGTCACCCCGACCACGAGGCGCTCGAGGACAAGGCGTCCTCCGACCCGCTCGAGGCCAAGGCGAAGGCCCACGGCCTCAACTACGTCAAGCTCGACGGCGCGGTCGGCATCATCGGCAACGGCGCGGGCCTGGTCATGTCGACGCTCGACGTCGTCGCGTACGCGGGCGAGAAGCACGGCGGCGTCAAGCCGCCAACTTCCTCGACATCGGCGGCGGCGCCAACGCCCAGGTCATGGCCGCTGGGCTCGACGTCATCCTCAATGACCCGCAGGTCAAGTCGGTGTTCGTCAACGTCTTCGGCGGCATCACCGCGTGCGACGAGGTCGCGAAGGGCATCGTCGGGGCCCTCGAGATCCTCGGCGAGGAGGAGAACAAGCCGCTGGTCGTGCGTCTCGACGGCAACAACGTCGAGCTCGGCCGCGCGATCCTGCGCGAGGCCAACCACCCGCTCGTCACCCTCGCCGAGACGATGGACGGCGGTGCCGACAAGGCCGCCGAGCTCGCGAACGTCCCCGCCGCCGTCTGAGCCCGACTTCGAAAGAGACCACACAGCAATGTCGATCTACCTGAACAAGGACTCGCGGATCATCGTCCAGGGCATCACGGGCGGCATGGGTGCCAAGCACACCGCCCTCATGCTCGACTCGGGCGCCACGATCGTGGGCGGCGTCAACGCCCGCAAGGCGGGCACGACGGTCAAGCACAAGGACCACGACGGCAACGACGTCACCCTGCCGGTCTTCGGCACGGTGAAGGAGGCCATGGCCGAGACGGGCGCCAACGTCTCGGTGCTGTTCGTGCCCCCGGCGTTCACCAAGGACGCCGCGATCGAGGCCATCGACGCCGAGATGCCGCTCATCGTCGTCATCACCGAGGGTGTCCCGGTGCAGGACACCGCCGAGGTCTGGGCCTACCTGCAGGGCAAGAAGACCCGCATGATCGGCCCGAACTGCCCCGGCATCATCACCCCCGGCGAGTCGCTGGCCGGCATCACGCCGCACACCATCACGGGCAAGGGCCCGGTCGGTCTCGTGTCGAAGTCGGGCACGCTGACCTACCAGATGATGTACGAGCTGCGTGACCTCGGGTTCTCGACCGCCATCGGCATCGGCGGCGACCCGATCGTCGGCACGACGCACATCGACGCGCTCGAGGCGTTCGAGAACGACCCCGAGACGAAGGCCATCGTCATGATCGGCGAGATCGGCGGCGACGCCGAGGAGCGCGCCGCGGCCTACATCAAGGAGCACGTGACCAAGCCCGTCGTGGGCTACGTCGCCGGCTTCACCGCCCCCGAGGGCAAGACGATGGGCCACGCCGGCGCGATCGTCTCCGGCTCGGCCGGGACGGCGCAGGCGAAGAAGGAGGCCCTCGAGGCGGTCGGCGTGCGCGTCGGCAAGACGCCGTCCGAGACCGCCGCGCTGCTCCGCGAGGTCCTCGCCGCGGTCTGAGACCGCGACCCCTGCGGGTTGAGCCCCGTCGGAACCACATCTGCCGTCCTCGGGCGGGGTGGTTTCGACGGGGCTCAACCAGCATGAGGGGTCGGTGCGGGGTGGTTT
>CBINDH010000227.1:0-4786 GCA_966249365.1 uncultured Xylanimonas sp.
ATGACCGACCCGGTCGTCGTCGCGCAGGCGAACAATCCGCAGGTGTATATCAACAACGGCGAGGGGCTGGGGAGCATCCACGTATCGGCGGGGGCAAGCGGCGGCATACAGGCGTTCGGCCACTGGGCGGAACACGGCATCTCCGTCGGGATTAACACTCCTCCGCTGAACCTGCGCCTGGTGAACCGGGGGAACGGGGTCACCGTGAAGGTCTATCTGAACGGGAACATTTCCCTGAATTTCGGCCTGCCCGGCCTGCTGGAGAAGGTGGCCGGATCGATTCTTTCGGTGATCCGCCCCCTGGCCGATGCGATCACCGGGGCGATCAACTCCGGACTGGACCACATCAACATCGACGCATTCACCCTTCCGGACACGATTCCCGGCACGGGATTTCCCGCCTCCCTTTCCTTTGCCGACACATCCTTCCGCGGCAACGCGGTGCAGGCGGTCATCGTCGCAACCGCCGGCACCGCGCTCTCGTGGGCCACGGAACCGTCGACACCCGCCACCCCCGAGGTGGCACGTGCCGACGAGCCCCGATCGGTGCTGCCGCTGCGCTCGTCGCAGGAGGCACCGGTGGAGACGCCAGACCCTTACGCCATCCCCGACACCGTGGAGGCGCGCTCGGAGTGGATGGCCTCGGCCGTCCTCTACGAGGAGATGTCTTCCCTGCTGCGGCGTGGAGTCTTCGAGGAGCAAGCAGTGAGCCAGAAGGACGACGCCTACCGCCCGCTCTCGACCGCGCCCGCGGCCGAACCCGCGAGCCTGGTGCGCCGCACGGCACGTCCGACCGTCAACCCGGCGACGGACCGTTTCACCGCCCGCATCGAGCGCGATCCCGAGCAGCTTCGCGCCCGCTTGTCGGCGTTCCAGTCCGCGACTACGCGTGGGCGCTCCGCGAACGAGGGCGATGGGCCCTCGACGTGGGCCCCGGCACCGTGAATGATGGCGACCGTCCGAAGCCCTGACCAGGAGGAATCGTGACCCTCAGCACCGAAGCGACCAATTTCGGGTGGCTTCTCGACAACTTCGTGCGCACCGTTCCGGGGAGCCGCCACACGCTCGTGGTCTCCGCGGACGGCCTGCTCATGGCGATGTCGGACCAGCTCGACCGCGTCAGCGGCGACCAGCTGGCCGCCATCGTCTCGGGGATGTCGAGCCTGACGCGTGGCGCGTCCCGCCAGCTGCACGGCGGCAACGTGCGCCAGGCCGTCATCGAGATGGACAACGGGTTCCTGTTCCTGATGAACGTCTCGAACGGCTCGGTCCTCGCCGTCGTCGCCGAGGCGTCGTGCGACATCGGGCTCATCGGCTACGAGATGGCCCTGCTCGTCGCGCGCACGGAGCAGACGCTCACGCCGCAGCTGATCTCCGAGATGCGCGGCAACCTCCCCGTCGAGGGTGCCCAGCGCGCTGCCTCGGTGGGATGAGGTAGACGACGATGCCCTACGGTCCCCACGACGGCAGCCGCTTCGGCTCCCACTCGGCCGACACCTACGAGGCGGCCACGGTTCGTCCCTATGCGGTCACCGGCGGACGTGTGCGTTCGGCGTTGTCGGACCTGCCGCTCGAAGCGCTCGTCGAGGTCCTGCCGGGGGCGGTCTCCAGCCACGGCCTGACGCCGGAGAAGCGCGCGATCCTGCAGCACGCGGCACACACGTACGTGTCGATCGCCGAGCTGTCTGCTCTGCTCCGCCTGCCGCTCGGCGTCGTCCGAATCCTCGTGGCCGACCTGCAGGAAGCAGGTCATCTCACGGTGCACACCTCGACCCCGGTGAACGTCCACACCGGGCACGGCAGCTCCCACTCGGGCCTGTCCCTCAGCGTCTTGGAGAGTGTTCTCAATGGCATTTCCGCCCTCTGACCGCGCGAACGGCCAGGCGAGCGGCAGCATCTCGCCCGCCTGGGCTCCCGTGAGCGGCGGCGCGGCGGCGTCTGCTGCTCCGGCGGCGCCCGCTGCCCCCGCGGCGGCCGCCCCCGCGCGCACGAGCGTGCTCAGCGGCGGCGCGCCCTCCGGCGGCCAGGCCCCGTTCGCGTCGACGACGTCGCCTGCGCCGCTCAAGCCCGCGGCCCAGCAGGTCCCGGTGCGTGTCGTGCCGCCGGCCCCTCCCGCCGCGCCGGCGCCGCACGGGGGGACGGGCACGGCCCCGCTCCCGCAGACGGCTGCCCGCCCGACGCCCACCGAGTCGACGGCACCGGCCGCGCCGCGCACGGCGCCGACGGTCGTCAAGATCGTCGTCGCGGGCGGGTTCGCCGTCGGCAAGACGACGTTCATCGGGTCGATCTCCGACGTCGAGCCCCTGAACACCGAGGCTGCGATGACGGAGCACTCGGTGGGCGTCGACGACGCGGGCGGCGTCACCGACCGCAAGACGACGACGACGGTCGCGATGGACTTCGGCCGTGTCGCGCTGCCGGGCAACCTGTGGCTGTACCTGTTCGGCACGCCGGGCCAGGACCGCTTCCTCTTCATGTGGGACGACCTGGTGCGCGGGGCGATCGGCGCCGTCGTCCTGGTCGACACCGACCGCCTCGAGCAGTGCTTCCCCGCGATCGACTACTTCGAGTCGCGCAGCATCCCGTTCGTCGTCGGCGTCAACTGCTTCGACGGTGTCGCGAAGCACCGGCTCGAGGACGTGCGCGCGGCCCTGCAGATCCCGGCCCACGTACCGATGCTCTACACGGACGCCCGCTCGCGTGCCGCCACCAAGCAGACGCTCATCTCGTTGGTGCAGCTCGCGATGCGACAGCTCCGCTCTGGCGCGGCGTCCTGAGTCCGGCGTCGCCGGTCGAGCGTGCTCGGGTGTGGGCCCGCAGCCGGTCAGGCGGCGGGCCCACGCGCGTCTCGCCACTCGACTGACCGACGCCCTGGCGCGTCTGGTCAGGGCGGGGAGGGCTGCCAGAGTGGCCGATTGGGACGGTCTTGAAAACCGTTGTGCAGCAATGCACCGCGGGTTCGAATCCCGCGCCCTCCGCCTCGGGGCCTGCCCGCCGGACCACCGGTGGGCAGGCCTTCGTTCGCACCACGCCCGGACGTGCCCCTCCGGGTCGGCAGAGGGGATCATGGCCCCGTGACGACAGCGACCCCCCAGCCAGGAGACGCCGACGCCGACGACCAGCCGAACACGTCGGACGAGGCGGGCCTCGAGCCCGTCGAGCTGATCCGGCACTCGGGCACCGTGCAGCGCGCGGGCCGCCTGGCCCTGGCGTCGGGGCACGGCAGCTACCGCGTGAAGTCGCACATGGAGCGCGTCGGGCGGGCCCTCGGCCTCGACGAGGTCAAGGCGAGCGTCGCCCTCACGGAGATCACGACGACGTCGGTGCGCGACCAGATCTTCCGTACGGAGGTCTCGGAGGTCCGGACCGTCGGCATCAACGCGGACCGGCTGGCGGAGCTCGAGAACTTCATCGGCGACCTGCCGCCGCACGTCGAGGCCGCGACGATCGAGCGCGAGCTGGACCGGATCGCGACGAAGCCGCCGCTGTACGCGCCGTGGATGAACGCGCTGTCCGCGGGTGCCGCGTGCGGCGCGTTCGCGTTCCTCAACAACGGCGGCCCGCTGGAGTGCGCGGGAGTGCTCGTGGCCGCGACGGTCGGCCAGTACGTGCGGCGCAGCCTCATCCACCGCGGCATCAACCCCTTCGGCGTGACGATGCTGGCCGGTGCGCTGGCGTGCCTGGTGTACCTCGGCCTCATCTGGGCCGTCGGCTTCGTCGTGGAGAACCCGGGCCGGCACGTGGCGGGCTACGTCTCGGCGGTGCTGTTCCTGGTCCCGGGCTTCCCGCTCGTCACGGGGGCGCTCGACCTGGCGCGGCTCGACTTCTCGGCCGGCATCTCACGGCTGACGTATGCCCTGATGATCCTGTTCTCGGCGGCACTGGCGCTGTGGGCGGTGTCGGCCGCCGTCGGCCTGGAACCGACGCCGCCCGTCCCGACGGCGATCGACCCGCTGCTGCGCTGGTCGCTGCTGACCGTGGCCAGCTTCGTCGGCGTGCTGGGGTTCGCGTTGATGTTCAACAGCCCGTGGCGCATGGCGCTGGGCGCGGCCATGGTCGGCATGGTGGCGAACGTGGGCCGACTGTTCCTGGTGCAGGAGGTGGACCTCGCCCCGCAGGCGGCGGCCGCCGCCGCCGCGCTTCTCGTCGGCCTGCTCGCGCGCTGGATCGCGACACCGCTGCGCGTCCCGCGCCTGACCGTCTCCGTGCCGGCCGTCGTCATCATGGTTCCGGGCGTCGCCGCGATGCGGGGCGTCTTCGAGCTCAACGGCGGCAGCACGACGCAGGCGCTGGGCTTCATGGTGGACGCCGGGCTGGTGGTGTGCGCGCTGTCGATCGGCCTGGCGGTCTCGCGCATGCTGACCGACCGCGAGTGGACGTTCGAGGCGCGTCGGGCGCTGTAGCCGGGGCCCGTCGGTGGCCGCGCGCCGGGGCGCCGGGGTGCCGGCGCGCCGGGTGTGACGCAGGTCGCTGGCCACGGCTTTGACGTGCGGCGCTGCGTCTGGCTAATGTTCTCGACGTTCGCCCGGCAGGGAGGAACGGACACCGCAGCACAGCGAGTGGCCGGTCCCGGGGCGAGAGATCCTGACTCCTTCTTCTCGGGGACGTTCTGCGTCTTCGGTCAGGACTCGCATGCTCGGATTGATTCTCTTGCCTCACGGCAAGGAATTGACTCGAAGAAGCGGGCCGGGTAAGGTTGAAGGGTTGCCCCGGACGGGGTTGGTCACGAAGGTGGCTGGCTCGGATGGTGTGCGTCGGTTGTTTGAGAACTCAACAGTGCGTTTGA
>CBINDH010000228.1:0-4747 GCA_966249365.1 uncultured Xylanimonas sp.
GTGCCGGGTTCCGATGTCGTGACCCCGGGCGCGGGGTGCGCCTTCGCAGGGAGCTCCAGCCGCATCGTGGCGCCGCCGCCCGGCGAGTCGACGACCGAGACGCGCCCGCCGTGCAGGTCGACCGCCCAGCGCACGATCGCCAGGCCGATGCCCGTCCCGCCGCTCGCGGTCACCTTCCCGCGCGCGAACCGCTCGAAGACGCGCTCACGGTCCTCCGGGGCGATCCCCGGACCGTCGTCGGCCACCTCGATGACGACCCACTCGCCGTCGGGGTACGCGTCCAGCCGGATCTCGCCGCCCGCGGGCGAGTGCCGGATCGCGTTCTGCAGCAGGTTGACCACGATCTGCCGCAGCCGCTCGTCGTCGGCCTCCAGCACGAGGTCCGGCGGCGTCACGTCGACGACGTAGCGCAGGTTCTTGACCGCCTCGACCATGCTCAACGCCTGCGCGCACTCCTCGAGGAGGTCGCCGACGGCGATCTGCGTGACGTTGAGCGCCGACGCGCCCGCCTCGACCCGCGACAGGTCGAGCAGGTAGGTGACCAGGCGGGTGAGGCGCTCCGTCTGCGCGAGCGACAGCTCGAGCGCCGCGGGCGTCGGCTCGGTGACGCCGTCGACCATGTTCTCGAGCTGCGCCTGCAGCGCCGCGACCGGTGTGCGCAGCTCGTGCGACACGTTCGCGATGAGGTCGCGCCGCGTGCGGTCCGAGGACTCGAGGTCCTCCGCCATCTGGTTCAACGCCGCCGCGAGCGTGCCGACCTCGTCGCCGCTCGTGGCCGTCACGCGCTGCTCGTAGTGACCCGCGGCCATCGCCTCGACCGCCGCGGTCATCTCCCGCAGCGGCGACGTCATGCCCCGGGCGAGCACCTGCGTGAGGACCAGGGACAGCGCGATAACGAGCGGGAACGTGCGCGTCGGGCCGAGGTGCACGCGCAGGCCCAGCCACGTCAGCGCCGCGGCCAGCGTCACGGCCGCGGCGACGAGCACGCCCAGCTTGATCTTGATCGACCTCAGGCGGTCGAGGGGACGCAGCGCCACGAGGCGGCTCAGGTCGCCGGCGGCTCGAACGCGTAGCCGACGCCGTGCACGGTGCGGATCAGGTCCGGCCCGAGCTTGCGCCGCAGCGCCTTGATGTGCGAGTCGACCGTGCGCGTCCCGGACGCGTCGGCCCAGTCCCACACCTCGGCGAGCAGGCGCTCACGGGTCAGGACCGTCTTGGGCGACGACGCGAGCATCACCAGCAGCTCGAACTCCGTCGGCGTCAGGTGCACCTCGTCGCCGGCGCGGTGGACGCGGCGCTGCGCCTTGTCGATCGTCACGTCGCCCATCACGAGCGGCGGGTCCGCCGGCGAGGTGACGACCGCCTGCTGCGCGCGCTCGACGCGCCGCAGGAGCGCCTTGACGCGTGCGACGAGCTCGCGCATCGAGAACGGCTTGGTCATGTAGTCGTCGGCGCCGACGCCGAGGCCCACCAGCATGTCGGTCTCGTCGTCGCGCGCGGTGAGCATGAGGACGGGGACGGGGTTGTCCGCCTGGATGCGCCGCGTGACCTCCAGCCCGTCGATACCGGGCAGCATGACGTCGAGCACCACGGCGTCGGGGCGCAGCCGGGCGGCGGCGTCGACCGCCGACAGCCCGTCGCGGGCGACCTCGACACGCCAGCCTTCCGCCGTCAGCCGCTGTGCGACGGCGGTGGCGATCGCGGGCTCGTCCTCGACCACCAGGATGGTGGCCGTCTGGGGGGTGACCTCGGGTGCCATGGGTCAAATGTGGCACAGGAGCGCCTGCGGGGCGTGGCACCTGGCCGTTAGCATCGTGCCCACGATGGACGATCCCCGACATACGAACCGCCCCCGGAGCCGCGCATGACCGGCGAGTGGCTGATGGTCGCGCTCGGCGTGCTGCTCACCGCCGGAACCGCCCTCTTCGTCGCCGGCGAGTTCGCGCTGGTGACCCTCGACCCCGCGACGATCGACGACCGCGACCACTGGCGCGACCGCTCCGTGCGCACGGGCCTCAAGCACCTGTCGATCGAGCTCAGCTCCGCCCAGGTGGGCGTCACCATCACGACGATCCTGCTCGGCTACACCGCGCAGCCGGCGCTGCTCACCTTGTTCTCCGCCGGGCTGCGCGCGACGCCGATCGCCCCGGCGCTCGCGGCCACCGTCGCCGGGCTGCTCGGCCTCGTGGTGATCAACGTGTTCTCGATGGTCGCCGGCGAGCTCATCCCCAAGAACTTCGCGCTCTCGGCACCGTACGCGACCGCGCGCCAGGTGGTGCCGCTGCTGCGCGCGTTCACCAAGATCGCCAAGCCGCTCATCGTGGTGCTGAACAGCTCCGCCAACGCGATCCTGCGGCGCCTCGGCGTCGAGCCCCGCGAGGAGCTGTCGGGCGCCCGGTCGGCGCGCGAGCTGCTGGCCCTGGTCAAGCGCTCGGCCCAGGAAGGCACGCTCGACGAGGGCGTCGCGATCCTGCTGACCAACAGCATCGAGCTCGACGAGCTCTCGGCGCGCGACGTGATGACCGACCGGCTGCGGATGTCCGTCGTCGGCCGCGAGGACACTGCCGACGCCGTCATCGCGCTCGCGCGGCGCACCGGGCACTCGCGATTCCCCGTCATCGGGGAGGACCGCGACGACGTCGTCGGCATCGTGCACCTACGACGCGCCGTCGGCGTGCCGTACGAGCGGCGGTCCGAGGTGCCCGTCGCCGCCCTGATGGGTGACGCGCCCCGCGTGCCCGAGACTGTCCGGCTGGGCCCGCTGCTCGTCGAGCTGCGCTCGTTCGGGCTGCAGATGGCCGTCGTCGTCGACGAGTATGGCGGCACGTCCGGCATCGTCACCCTCGAGGACGTCGTCGAGGAGCTCGTGGGCGACGTCGCCGACGAGCACGACCCGCGGCGGGCGGGCGCGGTGCGGGCCGCTGACGGCTCGTGGGTCGTGCCCGGCGTGATGCGCCCCGACGAGCTCGAGGAGACCACCGGCCTGCGCGTCCCCGAGGAGCCCGCGTACGAGACCCTCGGCGGCCTCGTGATGGCCCGCCTCGGGCGGCTGCCCGTCGTGGGCGACACCGTCGAGGTGAGCGAGCGCGGGCATCACGTGCGCCTGCGGGTCGAGTCGATGACGGGTCGCCGGGCCGAGCGCGTGCGCGTGCTCGCGGTCGAGGAAGGGGTGGCGCAGTGAGCACCCCCGTCGCCGTCGTCATCGCGGTGCTGCTGCTCGCCGGGAACGCGTTCTTCGTGGGCGCCGAGTTCGCGATCATCTCTTCGCGCCGCGCGGCCATCGAGCCGCTCGCGGCCGCGGGGGACCGGCGCGCGCAGGTCGTGCTGTGGGCCATGGAGCGCGTCTCGCTGATGCTCGCCGCCGCGCAGCTCGGCGTGACGGTGTGCTCGACCGGTCTGGGCATCGTCGCCGAGCCCGCGGTGGCGGCGGTCCTGGAGGACCCGCTGCACCGCCTCGGCGTGCCGGAGACCCTGGTGCACCCCATCGCGTTCGTCGTGGCGCTCACCGTGGTCGTCTACCTGCACGTGGTGCTCGGCGAGATGGTGCCCAAGAACCTGGCCGTGGCTGGCCCGGACCGGGCGGTGCTGTGGTTCGGGCCGCCGCTCGTGGTGGTCGCGCGCGTCGCGCGGCCGGTCATCGGGGTCCTCAACTGGGTCGCCAACCACGTGGTGCGCCTCGCGGGGGTCGAGCCCAAGGACGAGGTCGCGTCGGCGTTCACCGCGCAGGAGGTCCAGTCGATCGTCGCGCACTCGCAGGCCGAGGGCCTGTTGGTCGACGAGCAGGGCCTCCTCGGGTCCGCGATCGAGTTCTCCTCGCAGACGGCGCACGAGGTCATGGTCCCGGTCGAGAACCTGGTCACGGTGTCCGACGGCGTGACGCCCGACGACGTCGAGCACCTCGTGGCGCGGACCGGGTTCTCGCGGTTCCCGCTCGTCTCGGGCGGCGGCGAGCTCGTCGGGTACCTGCACCTCAAGGACGTGCTGTACGCGACGGACGCCGACCGGCACGCCCCCGTCCCCGCCTTCCGGGTCCGCGCGCTGGCCTCCGTGCAGCCGCACGACGAGGTCGAGGAGGCGCTGCGGGCCATGCAGCGCACCGGCGCGCACCTGGCCCGGGTCGAAGGGCCGAGCGGGGTGGCCGGCGTCGTGTTCCTCGAGGACATCCTCGAAGAGCTCGTCGGCGAGGTGCGCGACGCGATGCAGCGCCGCGTGCCGCGTGCCTGAGCCCCTCGTCGGCCCCCGGGGGCGTCACGAACGCGGACGTGATTCTTCTCACCCCTCCGCATGCCGGCATCGAACGTGCAGGTCGGCGTCCGGTGGACGAGACGAGGGGGCTTGGCGTCCTCACGGATGCCCGTTATGGTTCCGTGACGGCTGGCGCATGGATCGTTTTCCAGCGCCGTGACCAGCAGGGCGACGCGTGCGTCGTCGACCGCAGTGCAGCGCGGCTTCCGGGACGGGGGCCTGAACGGGAGGTGGACGTGGAGCCAGCGAGCGCCACGTCGGGCTCCCGTCCGGCCTTGATGACGCGGCGCGAACGCCGCGAGGCCGAGGAGCGTGCCCGCCTGGAGGCACTGCACGCCTCAGGGCACTCCGGGGACACCGTCGTCGTCGGTGGCATCACGTTCCACGGACCCGCGCCCGTCAGCCCCGCCGTGGGCACCCCCTCGCTGGCACCCGCCGCACGAGCCGTGCCGCGGCAGCAGGCGGACATGCCCTCGCGGTCGCAACAGCGTCACGCGCCGTC
>CBINDH010000229.1:0-4733 GCA_966249365.1 uncultured Xylanimonas sp.
GACCCGCAGCCCGACGAGGCCCTGGGCCTGCGACGCGGCCGCGCGGCGACGCTGTTCATGCTCGCGCTGCCGGGTTCGGCGTACGTCTACCAGGGCGAGGAGCTGGGCCTGCCCGAGCACACCTCGCTGCCCGACGACGTGCGCGAGGACCCCGCCTACTTCCGCACCGGGCACGCCGAGGCGGGTCGTGACGGCTGCCGTGTCCCGCTGCCCTGGGCCGCCGGCGAGCCGGGCTTCGGCTTCTCCCCCACCGGCAGGTCCTGGCTGCCGCAGCCCGCCGCCTGGGCCGCGTACGCGGCCGATGCCCAGACCGGCGTCGAGGGCTCGACCCTCGAGATGTACCGCGCGGCGATCGCGCTCCGGCACGAGCACGCGCTCGGTGGCGGTGGCCTGCAGTGGCTCGACGGGTACCCGGCCGACGTCGTCGCGTTCCGCTCGTTCCAGCGCGACGGCTCCGGCGTCGTCGTCCTCGCCAACCTCGGCACGGACCCCGTGCCGCTGCCCGACGACGCGACCGTGCTGATCGCCTCGGCCGACCTGCCCGGCGACGGCACCCTGCCCTCGGACACGGCGGTGTGGCTCACGGCGTGAGACGCCCCCCGGGTAGCCGCACCGGCGTGCGGCTACCCGGGGGTCCCGGGTGTCGCCTCAGGCGTCGGGACGCGCCCCGCGGCCGTCGCCGTCGGGCTCGCGCGGAGACCCCTGCGGGGGCGGGCTGATGCCCCACTCCTCACGCTGGAGCAGCGCGTCGAGCGCCACCACGTCGTCCACGGAGGCCACCGCCTCCTCGTCGGGCGCGCGGGACCTTCCGTCGTCCCCTGCGTGTGCCCGCGTGCGACCACCCCTGCGCATCGCCCACCCCCGATGCCGTGCCGACGGCCGCCCCGTGCGACCACGTGCCTGCGGCACCCGTCAACCTAGCGAGGGCGTCGGCCCCGGCGCGACGGCACACCCGCCCGTGAAGCGGTTCAGCCGCCGCTGACGCTGAGCTCCGCCTCGCGGAGCTTCTCCTCCCACTCGGGCGACAGGTCGCGCGAGTCGAGCCAGCCGTAGGGCAGGTGCGGGGTCTTGGGCGTGCCGGCCCGGCCGCGCTGACCCTCGGCGTCCTTGCCCGGGTACGGGGCGTCACCGAGGGCGTCGAGCTTCGCGCGCAGGTCCGCGAGGTCGCTCACGAGGGCGAGCCCGTGCCGCGCCTCGCCGCCGACCGCATACCCCTTGAGGTACCAGGCCATGTGCTTGCGCAGGTCGCGCACACCCTTGTGCTCGTCGCCGTCGTAGTAGTCGATCATCAGCTCGCCGTGGCGGTAGATGACGTCGGCGACCTCGCGCAGCGTCGGCTGCACCCGCACGGTCTCGCCGTGGAACGCCGCCGCGAGGTCGGCGAAGAGCCACGGCCGCCCCTGGCAGCCACGCCCGACGACGACGCCGTCGGCCCCCGTCTCGGCGACCATGCGCAGGGCGTCGTCGGCGGACCAGATGTCGCCGTTGCCGAGCACCGGGACGGTCGTGACCGCCTCCTTGAGGCGGGCGATCGACGGCCAGCGCGCCTCGCCCGAGTAGTGCTGCGCGACGGTGCGCGCGTGGAGGGCGACCGCGGCGACGCCCAGGCCCTCGGCGATCGTCCCCGCCTCGAGGTACGTGAGGTGGTCGTCGTCGATGCCCTCGCGCATCTTGATCGTCACCGGCACGCCGTAGGGCTCGGCGGCCTGCACGGCGGCGCGCACGATGTCGGTGAAGAGCTGCCGCTTCCAGGGCAGCGCGCCGCCGCCGCCCTTGCGCGTCACCTTGGGCACGGGGCAGCCGAAGTTGAGGTCGACGTGGTCGGCGCGGTCCTCGGCGGCGATGATGCGCACCGCCTCACCCACGGTCGCCGGGTCGACGCCGTACACCTGTGCCGACCGCGGCGTCTCGTCGTCCCCGAACGTCACGATGCGCACGGCCTCCGGGTTGCGCTCCACCAGGGCGCGCGACGTGACCATCTCCGCGACGAAGAGACCCGGGTGGTGCCCTGTGGACGCGCCCGCCTCGCGGCACAGCGTGCGGAACGCGCGGTTGGTGACACCCGCCATCGGGGCCAGCACGACCGGGGTGTCCACGGTCATGGGGCCGATGTGCAGCGGCGGCAGGACGCGCCGAGATGCCGTCGTCGTGGGGGTGGTCATGGGTGCCATTGTCCCATCAGACGTATCCTCTCGACCCGTGACCCACGCCTCGGCACTGACCGTGCCCCGCCGGACCTGGTGGTCCCTGGCGGTCCTGCTGCTCGGCGTCGGCATGGCGCTGCTCGACACGACGATCGTCAACGTGGCCCTGCCGACCATCCGCGAGAGCCTCGACGCGACCGAGTCGACGCTGTCGTGGATCGTCTCGGGCTACGCCCTGGCGTTCGGTCTGGCGCTGATCCCCGCGGGCCGGATCGGCGACCGGTTCGGCCACGCCCCGGTGTTCGTCATCGGGCTGGCAGGGTTCACGCTGGCCAGCCTGTGGTGCGGGCTCGCGACCGGGTCGACCGAGCTCATCGTGGCGCGGGTCGTCCAGGGCCTGTCCGGGGGCGCGTTCTTCCCGGCCGTCACCGCGCTGGTCCAGCTCATGTTCCCCGGCCCGCTGCGCGGGCGCGCGTTCGCCGTCATGGGCGCCACGATCGGGTTCTCGACGGCGCTCGGGCCGATCGTCGGCGGCCTGCTCATCGAGTGGTTCGGCGAGGCCGACGGCTGGCGGTCCATCTTCTTCGTCAACCTGCCGTTCGGGGTGCTGGCCGTGGCCGCAGCGGTCCGGCTGCTCCCCCGCGGCGCCGCGGGTCAGGCGCGCGGTGTCGACCTCACGGGCCTGGCTCTGCTCTCCGCGTCGCTCGTGGCGGTGCTGGTGCCGCTCATCGAGGGCGAGGACGCCGGCTGGCCGCTGTGGACGTGGGTCTCCATGGCCGGCGGCCTGCTGCTGCTCGCGCTGTTCGGGCTCTGGGAGGTGGGCCTCACCCGCCGCGGGCGGCTGCCGCTGGTGCCGCCGCGCCTGTTCGCGCACGGGCACTTCACGGGCGGCGTCATCCTCGCGATGGTCTACTTCGCCGCGTTCACCTCGATCTTCTTCACCATCTCGATCCTGTGGCAGTCGGGCCTGGGGCACTCGGCGTTGTCGAGCGGCCTGGTGAGCATCCCGTTCGCCGTCGGCTCGATCATCGGCGCCTCGCAGAGCGACCGGCTCGCCCGCCGGCTCGGCCGCACCGTGCTCGCCGTCGGCAGCGCCATGGTGGCGCTCGGCCTGGTCACGGTGTGGGTGGTGCTGACGACGGTGCCCGGCGAGGAGCTCACGCACGCGGTGCTGCTGCCCCCGCTGCTCATCGCGGGCATGGGCTCGGGCGTGTTCATCGCCCCGAACACCCAGTTCATCGTCGCCACGGTCGAGCGCGCGGAGGCCGGTGCCGCGTCCGGCGTCGTCGGTGTGGCGCAGCGCATCGGCAGCGCGTCGGGCATCGCCGTCATCGGCGCGGTGCTCTTCGGCTCCGTCTCGAACGACCCGCCCGGGCCGACGACGACGCTGGCGGAGAGCTTCACGCACGCCGCCGCCAACGCCATGGCGGTCTCGGCCGCCCTGGCCGTCCTCGCGTTCGCGCTGGTGTTCGTGCTGCCGAGGCGCGTCGAGCACTGAGCGCGTCCCGCGTGCGAGTTACCGCGGTCCGGGTGACGGTCGAGGGAGCGGCGCCTCCCGGCGCCGACCGGAGAAGGAGGTTCCCGTGCCTTTGTGGCTCGTCCTGATCATTGCCGGCGTCGTCCTGCTCATCCTGGGCCTGGCCGGTATCGCCAAGATCCTCATCTGGATCGGCATCATCGTGCTGGTCGTCAGCCTGATCGGAATGCTGGTCACCCGCACGAGAACTCGCGCTTAGCCGTCGTGCCGTCGAAGCACGAAGGGCCGGGACCGCGTCGTGCGGTCCCGGCCCTTCGTCGGGGGGCTCCGGCGCCCAGCAGGCGGGCGGCCAGGTAGCCGGCGACCTGGTCGAGCGCGACGCGCTCCTGCGCCATGGTGTCGCGGTGGCGGATGGTCACGGCCTGGTCGTCGAGCGTGTCGAAGTCGACCGTGACGCAGAACGGCGTGCCGATCTCGTCCTGGCGGCGGTAGCGCTTGCCGATGGCCTGGGTGACGTCGTAGTCGACGTTCCAGTGCTGGCGCAGCTCGGCGGCCAGCTTCTCGGCCGTGGGCAGCAGGTCGGCCGACTTGGACAGCGGGAGCACGGCTGCCTTGACGGGCGCGAGGCGCGGGTCGAGGTGCAGCACGGTGCGCTTGTCGACGCCGCCCTTGGTGTTGGGGGCCTCGTCCTCGTCGTACGCCTCGATGAGGAACGCCATGAGGCTTCGCGTCAGGCCGGCCGCGGGCTCGATGACGTACGGGAAGTACTTCTCGTTCGTGACCGGGTCGCGGTAGCCGAGGTCCTTGCCGGAGTGCTCGGTGTGCGTCTTGAGGTCGAAGTCCGTGCGGTTCGCGATGCCCTCGAGCTCGCCCCACTCGCTGCCCGTGAACCCGAAGCGGTACTCGATGTCGACGGTGCGCGTCGAGTAGTGCGACAGCTTCTCGACCGGGTGCTCGTAGTGGCGCAGGTTGTCGGCGCTGATGCCGAGGTCGGTGTACCAGGCGGTGCGCTGGTCGATCCAGTACTGGTGCCAGTCGGCGTCCGTGCCCGGCACGACGAAGAACTCCATCTCCATCTGCTCGAACTCGCGCGTGCGGAAGATGAAGTTGCC
>CBINDH010000230.1:0-4703 GCA_966249365.1 uncultured Xylanimonas sp.
CCGCCGGAGGACACGCAGGCGCCGTCGGTGCCGTCGGGTGTGGTCGCGGGGACGGCGTCGACGACGTCGGTGCCGGTCTCGTGGTCGGCGTCGACGGACGACGTGGCCGTCACGGGGTACTCGGTGCTGGTCGACGGCACGGTGGTGGGTACGACCTCGGGTACGTCGTACACGGTCACCGGGCTGAGCCCGGACACGGCCTACTCGATCACCGTCACGGCCCGGGACGCGGCGGGCAACGTGTCCGCGGCGTCGACACCGGTCACGGTGCGGACCGCGGAGGTCCCCACCGGGTCGGACACGCAGGCCCCGACCGCCCCGACCGGTGTGGTCGCGGGGACCGCGACGACCACCACGGTGCCCGTGTCGTGGACGGCGTCGACGGACAACGTCGCGGTGACCGGCTACACGGTGCTGGTCGACGGTCAGGTGGCCGGTACGGTCTCGGGCACGTCGTACACGATCACCGGGCTGAGCGCGGGCAGCTCGTACACGGTCACGGTCACCGCTCGTGACGCGGCCGGGAACGTGTCCACCCCCTCGTCACCGGTCACGGTCACCACCGCGTCCGACACACCGACCGGGTCGTGCACCGCGGTGTACAAGACGGTCAACGCGTGGCCGGACGGCTACCAGGGCGAGATCGTCGTCACCGCCGGTGCCGCCGCGATCTCGACCTGGACGGTCACCGCACCGGCCGGGGTCTCGACGAGCAACGTGTGGGGCGGCAAGCTCGCCTCGGGCACGTTCACCCCCGAGGCGTGGAACGCGAACCTCGCCCCCGGCGGCACCGCCGTCCTCGGGTTCGTCGCCAACGGCACCCCGCCCGCGGGCGGCACCCTGCCCTGCAGCTGACACCCGCCCGACACGCGAGGGCCGTGGCCGCACCCGCGACCACGGCCCTCGCGCCGTCCCGCGGCGGCCCGACCTGAAGCCTCGACGGGCCTGACCCGCACCGCAGGTGTGAAATGGGCTCGACAGGCCCCGACTCCGCGGGGCCGCTGGGGAGGAGGCACCGCGATGAAGAAGCTGCTGGACGACCCCGAGACCGTCGTCGACGACTCCCTCACCGGGTTCGCCGCGGCGCACGCCGACCTGGTCGAGGTCCACGGTCTGCACGGCTCCGGGCCGGTCTACGTGACCCGCGCCGGCGGGGCCGTGTCCGGCAAGGTCGGGCTCGTCTCAGGCGGCGGGTCGGGCCACGAGCCGCTGCACGCCGGGTTCGTCGGCGACGGCATGCTGGACGCCGCCGTCCCGGGGGCCGTGTTCACGTCCCCCACGCCGGACCAGATCGCCCCTGCGATCCAGGCCGCCGACGGCGGCAAGGGCGTGCTGGCCATCGTCAAGAACTACACGGGCGACGTCCTCAACTTCGAGACCGCGGTCGAGCTCGCGGAGGCGGAGGACATCGAGGTCGCGACCGTCATCGTCAACGACGACGTCGCGGTCGAGGACTCGCTGTACACCGCCGGACGGCGCGGCGTGGCCGGGACGGTCATGGTCGAGAAGATCGCCGGCGCCGCCGCGGCCCGAGGCGACGACCTCGCCGCGGTCAAGGCGGTCGCCGAGAAGGTGATCGCGAACGTGCGCTCGATGGGCGTCGCCCTGGCGGCGTGCACCGTGCCGCACGTGGGCAAGCCGTCGTTCGACCTCGCGGACGACGAGATCGAGATCGGCATCGGCATCCACGGCGAGCCCGGCCGGCAGCGCATCCCCATGGCGTCGGCCACGGAGATCACGCGGCTGCTGACCGAGCCGGTGATCGAGGACCTGGCGCTCGCCGAGGGCGAGCGAGTGTTGCTTTTCGTCAACGGAATGGGTGGCTCGCCGCTGTCCGAGCTGTACGTCGTCTATGGTCGAGCGCGCACGCTCCTGGAGCAGCGCGGAGTGACGGTGGCCCGTTCGCTCGTGGGCAACTACGTGACGTCCCTGGAGATGCAGGGCGCCTCCGTCACCGTGATGCGGCTGGACGACGAGCTCGAGCAGCTCTGGGATGCTCCGGTCCGCACGGCCGGGCTGCACTGGTGAGCGCGCACGGCAAGTCGTCGACGACAGGAGTGCAGCAGCCATGACCCTCGACGCCGCGTGGGCGAGACGGTGGGTGGCGGGAGCCGCGAACGCGTTGGCCTCCGCCAAGGACGACCTGACGGAGCTCGATCGTCAGATCGGTGACGGCGACCACGGTGTCAACATGGACCGGGGGTTCCGCGCGGTGATCGCCAAGCTCGACGAGACCCCCGCGGACGACGACGAGACGGTCGGTGCGGTCCTCAAGCTCGTGGCGACCACCCTGATGTCGACCGTCGGCGGTGCCGCCGGCCCCCTGTACGGCACGGCGTTCCTGCGCGCGTCGAAGGTCACCGGGCGCACCGAGCTCGACGCCCCCGCCGTCGTCGCGCTGCTCGAGGCGGCGCTCGAGGGCATCACGTCGCGCGGTCACGCGACCACGGGCGAGAAGACCATGGTCGACGCGTGGCAGCCCGCCGCGGAGGCCGCCGCGGCGGCCGACGGCGAGTCCCCGCACGCCGTCCTGACCGCGGCGGCGCAGGCGGCCGACGTCGGTGCGACCGCCACCATCCCGCTCGTCGCGACCAAGGGCCGGGCGTCCTACCTGGGCGAACGCTCCGCCGGCCACGAGGATCCGGGCGCGCGGTCGACCGCCCTGATCCTCGCCGCGGCAGCCGAGGCCGCCGAGGAGCCGTGACCCCATGACCATCGCCCTCGTGCTCGTGTCGCACTCCGCCCTGCTCGCGCGGGGCGCGATCGAGCTCGCGGGGCAGATGGCCCCCGACGTCCCGCTCCTTCCCGCCGCCGGGACGCGCGAGGGCGACCTCGGCACGTCGCTCGACGTCGTGAGCGGGGCGGTCGAGCGCGCCCTGGCGGAGGCCGACGGCGTCGTCGTCCTGGCCGACCTGGGCTCCGCGGTCCTGACCGTGGAGTCGGCGCTCGAGATCGAGGACGAGTGGTCCGGGCGGGTCGCGCTGGCCGACGCGCCGTTCGTCGAGGGGGCCGTGGCGTCGGCGGTGGCGGCGCAGCAGGGCGGCTCGCTCGGGGCGGTGCTGGCCGCCGCCGAGGAGGCGGGCGGCACGTTCGCCGGGTCGGCCACCGCCCCGGCCGCCCCCGCGGTCGTGCCGCCTCCGGGCGCGGGGGGCGCGTCCGTGACCGAGCGCGTCACGGTGCGCAACCCCCTCGGGCTGCACGCCCGTCCGGCGGCGCAGCTCGCCCGGGTCGTCGCCGACCTGGGCGTCCCGGTCTCGGTGGGCGGCGTCGACGGGTCGAGCGTGCTCCAGCTCCTCGCCCTCGGTGCCACGGGCGGCAAGGAGCTCGAGGTGAGCGCGAGCGGCGAGGGAGCGGCGGAGGCGGTGCGCGCCGTCGTCGGGCTGATCGAGAGCGGGTTCGGGGAGGTCTGAGGCCGGCCCCCGCCTCGATACCCTGGACCCGTGAGCACCGACAGGCCGGTCCCCGGCGACCGCATCAAGCCGAAGAAGTCGGCGTTGACCCAGTTCACCTCGTTGACCCTCCAGCTCGAGGCGTTCGTGGTGGCGTTCGCGGCCGTCGCGCTGTACGGGCTGCGTCACTCGCTGGCGGAGAAGGGTCCGATCGAGGTCTCGAGCCCGACGGCGATCTGGGTCGGCGGCGGCGTCCTGTTCGTGCTGCTGCTCGTCCTGTCCCGGCTGACGTCGAAGCCGGTGGGTCTCGCGGGCGGCACGGTCGCGCAGGTGCTGGTGATCGCCACGGGCCTCGTGCTGCCGATGATGTATCTCGTCGCGGCCGTGTTCGTGACCATGTGGGTCGCGTCGCTGCGCATCGGGTCCCGTGTGGACCGCGAGCGCCGCGAGTACGACGCCGCCCACCCGGAGACGGCGCCGAACGTGTGACCCAGGAGTGTGGCCACCGCCACGTTCCTCCGGGCGATCAGGTCGCCCCCGGGGTCTGCCGAGGGGATCGTTGCCCCGGCTAGTCTTTCGACCATGACGACGCAGACGACCCCTGTTCCCGCCCCGCTCGAGCGCACGCTCGTCCTGGTGAAGCCCGACGGCGTGCGCCGCGGTCTCGCCGGCGAGGTGCTGCGTCGTATCGAGGCGAAGGGGTACACCCTGGTGGCCGTCGAGCTGGTCAACGCCAAGGAGGACCTGCTCGCGCAGCACTACGCGGAGCACGTGGGCAAGCCCTTCTACCAGCCGCTGGTCGACTTCATGATGTCGGGCCCGATCCTCGCGGTGGTCATCGAGGGTCAGCGCGTCATCGAGGGCTTCCGGTCGCTGGCCGGGTCGACGGACGGCACACTCGCCTCGCCGGGCACGATCCGCGGCGACTTCGCGCGTTCGTGGGGCAGCCAGGTGATGCAGAACATCGTGCACGGCTCCGACTCGAAGGACTCGGCCGACCGCGAGATCGCCCTCTGGTTCCCGGGTCTCTGACGACGTTCCCGGTGGCCCTGGCCGGTGTGCCGGTCCGGGGCCACGGAGTCTCGGTGGGCGGCGAGATCCGCGGATTTGCGGCCGCGCACCCTTACGGTTGACCGGTGCACCTCAAGACGCTCACGCTGCGGGGGTTCAAGTCGTTCGCCTCCGCGACGACGCTGAGCTTCGAGCCGGGGATCACGTGCGTGGTCGGACCCAACGGTTCGGGCAAGTCGAACGTCGTCGACGCGCTCGCCTGGGTCATGGGCGAGCAGGGCGCCAAGTCGCTGCGCGGCGGCA
>CBINDH010000231.1:0-4699 GCA_966249365.1 uncultured Xylanimonas sp.
CCGCGACCGCACCCGGGCGAACGCAGCGCCAATCAGGCGAACGCCGAGACCCCGGTGACGTCCCGCCCCACGATGAGCGCGTTCATCGACTCGGTCCCCTCGTAGGTGTGCAGCGCCTCGATGTCCGCGAAGTGCCGCGCCACCCGGTTCGCGAGCAGGATCCCGTTCCCGCCGAGCATGTCCCGCGCGATCGACGCGACCTCGCGCGCCCCGCGCGTGCACGAGTACTTGGCCAACGACGCCTGCGCGCCCGTGAGCGCGCCGGCCTCCTGCAGCCGCGTCAGCCGCGCGACGAGGAGCTGGAGCTGGCTGATGGTCGACAGCATCCGCGTGAGCCGCTCCTGGACGAGCTGGTTCGCGGCGAGCGGCCGGCCGAACTGGATGCGCTGCCGCGCGTACTCGAGCGCGGCCTCGTAGCAGGCGACGGCGTGCCCGACGGCGGACCACGCGACGCCGAGCCGGGTCGCGAAGAGCACCTGCGACGTCGCCTTGAAGGTCGTCGCCCCGGGCAGGGCGGCGTCGAGCGGCACGAAGACGTCGTCGAGCACGATGTGGGCCTGCGTGATCGCGCGCAGCGCGACCTTGCCCTCGATGGTGGTGGCCCGGTAGCCGGGGGCGTCCTGCGGGACGATGAACCCGTGGACCTGGCCGTCGTCGTCGAGCCTGGCCCACACGATGGCGATGTGCCCGCAGGAGCCGAACCCGATCCACTTCTTCTCGCCGTTGATGACGTAGCCCTCGACGCCGTCGCGCACGATGCGGACGGCGGTGGTCTCGAGCGAGACGGAGTCGGAGCCGTGCGTCGGTTCAGTCAGGGCGAAGGCGCCGATGATCTCGCCGCGGGCCATGGGCTCGGCATACCGGGCGATCTGTTCGGCGGAGCCGTGCATCATGATCGAGCGCAGCGCGAGCCCACCTTGCACGCCGCAGACCGTCGCCACGGAGCCATCTCCCCGTGACATCTCCATGGCGGCCAGGCCTTCGGCGAGCGGCGTGATCTCGGGCCGGCCGGGCACCGAGACCCCGTCGCGCAGGAAGTCCCGTTCGGCGAGCTCCTTGACGAGCCCCCACGGGACCTCCGCGCGCTCCCAGTAGTCGTCGATCACCGGGAGGACGCGGTCCTGGACGAACTCCCGAACGGCGAGCTGGTGTGCCCGCTCCGGTTCGGTGGCGTCCGCGAACGCCCCGACGTAGTCGAGGTCGAGCGGCTGGGTGAGGTCGTACGCCGGTGCGGTGACGCCAGGCATGATGGGCCGCGCTGCGCTCATCCCCCCATCTTGACCCAGCGACGGAGTCTCAGGCAAGCGAGACGGCGTATCACGCTATTTGCCCAGCATCGTCAGCGTGAGCAGCGTGACGTTGAGGACGACGATGACACCGGCCACCGTCCAGGCGAGCACCTGCGTCACGACGCCGTTGCGGTGTTCCCCCAGCAGCTCCTTGCGGCGGGTCAGCGTCACGAGCGGGATCGCCGCGAACGGGATGCCGAAGCTCAGCACCACCTGGCTGACCACCAGCAGCCACGTCGGCGAGATGCCCGTGCCGAGCAGCACGACGGCGGGGACGAGCGTCACCAGCCGCCGGCCCAGCAGCGGCACGCGCACGTGCAGCAGCCCGGCCATGATCTCGGCGCCCGCGTAGGCGCCCACCGACGACGACGCCAGGCCCGAGGCGAGCAGCCCGACGGCGAAGAGCAGCGCGATCCCGCTCCCGAGCGACGAGGCGATCGCGGCGTGCGCGCCCTCGATCGTGTCGGTGCCCTCGCGGCCGGGAAGGTTGGCGGCCGCGACGAGCAGCATGGCGATGTTGACCCCGCCCGCGAGGACGAGCGCGCACACGACGTCCCACCGGGTCGCCGCCAGGAGCCGGTCGGTCGACGCGACCGTCTCGGGGACGCCCTGACGGGCGCGGACCGCGGCGTCGTGCTTGCGCCGGTCCCGGGCCAGCGCGGAGTGCAGGTAGATGGCGTGCGGCATGACGGTGGCACCGAGCATCGACGCCGACAGCAGCAGCGAGTCGGTGCCCGCGAGGCGCGGCACCAGCCCGCCGAGCACCGCACCGGCGTCGGGCGGCGCGAACAGCAGCCCGGCGCAGAAGCCGACCGTGAGGATCAGCAGGAACGAGGCGATGGTCGCCTCGAACACGCGCTGCCCGCGGCGCTGCTGGACCGACAGGACCAGCAGCGACACGACCCCGGTGACGACACCGCCCACCAGGAGCGGCAGGCCGAACAGCAGGTGCAGCGCGATGGCCCCGCCGATCACCTCGGCGAGGTCGGTCGCGGCGGCGACGATCTCGGCCTGGGCCCAGTACGCCAGGCGGGCAGGACGGCGCAGCGAGCCGCCCAGCACCTCGGGCAGCGAGCGCCCCGTGACCACCCCGAGCTTGGCGGAGAGGTACTGGACCAGGACGGCCATGACGTTGGCGACGACCAGCACCCAGACCAGCAGGTAGCCGTACCGCGCACCCGCGGTGAGGTTGGCGGCCACGTTCCCCGGGTCGACGTAGGCGATGGCGGCGACGAACGCGGGGCCGAGCAGCGTGACGAGCCGCGCGCGGGCGGCCGTCGTCGGCGCCCGGAGCGGCAGGCGCGGGCGGCGGGTGGGTCCTGCGGGGAGAACGGTCATCGGGCCTCTTCGTCCGGCGCTTCGCACAAGGTTTCGGTTAACCGAAACCCTACGCCGTCCCACCCCGCGATGGACCTACGAACCACCGCGGGTCTCGTTCTGGGACGATGTGGCGGTGACCGAGCAGACCGCCGACACCGAGACCAGCCGACCCGCCTCCGTCAGCGAGGTCGCCCTGTCGAGGTGGGGTCTCGTCACGGCGTTCGTGCTGGTCCACACGTGGGTCGTGCTCGTGGCGCTGGCCCGCAGCGGCGAGATCTTCGGCGACGTCACGCTCTACGCCTGGTGGGTGCAGCGGGGCCTCGAGACGGGCTGGTGGCCGGTGCTCGACGAGCCCTGGGTCTACCCGGTCGGTGCGCTCGCCCCGGTCACGCTGCCCGCGCTCGGCACCGCCGGCTTCACCGCGTACGCCACCGTGTGGTCGGCCATGATCGTCGCGCTCAACGCGGGAGCCACCTGGATGCTGGCCCGCACCGGGGCGCGCGGACGCACCGCGGCCCTGTGGTGGCTCGTGTTCCTCGCGGCCCTCGGCCCCATCTGGCTGGGCCGCCTCGACGGGGTCATCGCGCCCCTGATCGTCATGGCCCTGGTCCTCGCGCACCGCGACCCCGTCGTCGCGACCGCCGTCGCGACGTTCGGCGCGTGGATCAAGATCGCGCCCGGCGCCGTCGTCGTGGCGATCGCCGCGACCTCGCGCAACCTGCGCGACTTCCTGTGGAAGGTCGCCGTACCCGGCGCGGCCGTCAGCGTCGTCGTCGTCGGGCTCGCGCTCGTCGGCGGAGCCGGCGAACGCGCGTGGAGCGTGTTCGGCGAGCAGGGGGACCGGACGCTGCAGGCGGAGTCCGTCGGCGCGACCTGGTTCAGCGTCTCGCGCCTGTGGGACCCCGCGGTGCAGTTCGTCTACAACAACGTCATCTACACCTACGAGGTGCCCGGGACCGCGGCCCGCGCCGTGGCCGACGCGCTCGACTACGTGCTGCCCGCCGCCGTCGTCGCCATCGGTCTGCTCACGTGGGCTGCCGGACGGCGCCGGCCCGAGCTGCGGCAGGACGTGCTCCTGCTGGGCGCGGCCGCGACCCTCTTCGCGCTCGTCGCGTTCAACAAGGTCGGCTCGCCGCAGTTCATCGCGTGGCTCGGCCCGGCCGTCGCCGCGGGCCTCGCGCTCGCCGGGCCGCAGCAGCGGCGCGTGTGGATGCCGCCCGGCGCGGCGATGCTCGGCGTCGCGATGCTGACCCAGGTGCTCTACCCGCTCGCGTACGGGCCGTTCCTCGAGGCCAGGCCGTGGATGGTGGGCGTCGCCGCGGTGCGCAACGTGGCGATCGTCGTGCTGCTGGCCGGGGCGGTGTGGCGGCTGGCGCAGATCGCGATGTCGCGCCCCGGGCGGGTCGCAGCATCACAGTGAGCACCCGGCGCTCACGCTGAGGCAGGCTAGGGCCGTGAGCGCTGTGCCCCTGTACTACTTCTCGTCCGCGTCCGGCATGGTCCGGCAGTTCTGCGAGCGCGTGTGCGAGGGCACCGACCGGCAGGCCTACGACCTCGGCGAGCGCGAGGTGCGCCGCTCCGTCCCCGCGGGTCCGTGGGTCCTCGTCACGCCGTCGTACAAGACCGGGAACCCGGACAACGACACCATCCCCGAAGCCGTGCGCCGCTTCCTGCGCAACCCCGAGACGCGGCGGCACCTCGCCGGCGTCATGGGGTCCGGCAACCGGAACTTCGGTGTGCACTACCAGGCCGCGGCCCGGCAGATCGCGCGCGCGTCCGGGCGGCCGATGCTGCTCGAGTTCGAGCTGCAGGGGACCCGGTGGGACGTCGAGGACGCGCAGCGTGTCCTCGCGGAGCTCGACGCGCACGTCCTCGTGGCGGGGTAGGCCCCCTCGTCAGTCCCGTCGCGTCACGGCGCGCGGAACGACACCAGGCCGACCGTATTGCCCTCCGAGTCCCGCACGAACGCCTGCCACTCCGCGTGGCCCGCCGGGCCGAGCGTGCCGTCGTCGTGCGTGAAGATCACGTGCGGTGGCGAGACGACGTCGGCGATGTCGCCGAGGCGCCGCAAGGCCGCCTCCACGTCGTCG
>CBINDH010000232.1:0-4696 GCA_966249365.1 uncultured Xylanimonas sp.
AGCGCGGTGCCCCGCATGACGGCCGACGACGTCGTGACCGCCAGCCTGCGCGGCCTGGAGCTGGGCGAGACCGTCTGCGCCCCGGGCGTCGAGGACGCCGGCCTCCTCGACGCGATCTTCGAGGCGGACCTCGCGGCCTTCGGCGCGCAGAGCCCCAAGCTCGCCTCGCGCTACCGATCCGCCTGAACCATGGTGTCTCGGGGGAACGGCGCACCGCGAGCACGATCGGCGGATCGGCTCGCGGTGCTCGTACGCCCCGGGACCCCGGACATGCCGCGGTGGCCCGGCGCCGAGCGCCGGGCCACCGCTTCGCGTTCGGCCCCGTCAGTCGGTTCCGAGCGCCTCGGACAGGAAGCCGATCGCCTGCCGGATCGCCGCGTCGGCCGCGTGCGTCTCGCGCAGCGCGTTCAGCATCACGAAGTCGTGGATGATCCCCTGGTAGCGGACCGCGGTGACCGGGACGCCGGCCTGGCGCAGCTTCTTGGCGTACGCCTCGCCCTCGTCGCGCAGGACGTCGGCCTCACCGGTGATCACCAGCGCCTTCGGCAGCCCCGCCAGCTGCTCGAGGCTCGCGCGCAGCGGAGACGCGGTGATCTCGTTCCGCTGCGCCTCGTCGGTCGTGTACTGGTCCCAGAACCACTGCATCGCGTCGCGGCGGAGGAAGTACCCCTCCGCGAACTGGTGGTACGACTCCGTGTCGAAGGAGGCGTCGGTCACCGGGTAGAACAGCACCTGCGCCGCGAACTCGGGGGCTCCGCGCTCCTTCGCCAGCAGCGTCAGCGCGGCCGTCATGTTGCCGCCGACCGAGTCGCCCGCGATGGCGAGACGGGTCGCGTCCAGGCCCTTGCCGGCGCCGTTCTCGGTGACCCACTTGGCCGTGGCGTAGCTCTCCTCGATGGCGACGGGGTACCGCGCCTCGGGGGAACGGCTGTAGTCAGGGAAGACCACCGCCGCACGCGCACCCGCGGCCAGCTCGCGGACGAGGCGCTCGTGCGTGTGGAAGTCGCCGAACACCCAGCCGGCGCCGTGGATGTAGAGGATGACCGGGAGCGGACCGGTCACGCCCTCCGGCTTCACGATCTTCACCGAGAACTCGCCGTTCGGGCCGGTGAGGCTGAGCTCCTCGATCTCGGCGGGGGGCTTCTCGATCTCGCCGGACTGCACCTCGTCGACCGTCTCGCGGCCCTTCGCCGGACCGAGGTCGGGGAGGAAGGGCGGCTTGGCGGTCGCCTCGGCGAACTTCTGCGCCGCCGGTTCGAGCACCACCTCGTTGTTGGCAGCCATCGTCGTCTCCTTACCGGGTCGGGTGATCCGTTTCCGAGCAAGAACATAGCACTCAATTAGCCTTGGCACAAGTAGCTCGTGCGCAACTACATCGTGCGCGAGCTAATTTGCCATGATTGAATGCGGTACTGTTCTTGCATGGCCGCGACGACCGACGCCGACATCCCGATCGAGGACTACCTCTGCCTCGCCCTCTGGAAGGCATCCCGATCGGTGACCTCCCTCTACCGCGATCTGCTGGACGAGCTCGGGCTGACGTACCCGCAGTACCTGGTGATGCGGCTCCTCTGGCAGAAGGGGTCGCAGCCGGTGAAGGAGATCGCCTCCGTCCTTCAGCTCGACTACGGCACACTCTCGCCGCTGCTGAAGCGGCTCGAGGCGGCCGGGCTGGTGATCCGCTCCCGCCGGCGCGACGACGAGCGCTCGGTCGAGATCGCGCTGACCGAGGCCGGGCGGGCGCTGCGTCCCAAGGCCGACGACGTCCCCACGCGCCTCACCGGCGCCATGGGCCTGGACGCGCGGGAGAGCGAGGAGCTGCTGCGGACGCTCCGGCGGCTGAACGAGGCCGTCGGCGCGTTCACCGCTCCCGGCGACCGGAAGGACTCACCGGCGAGGAACTGACCGCGGGCGAGGGCGCACCGCCCGAGCACGCTTGCCCGCGGCCCGAGCCGGGCTCGGCGGGCGCCTCAGGAGCGGTGGCCGGACGTCCTCGAACGGGCACCGCGTGCCGACGTCACCTGCGCCCGAGGCGTCCCAGCGCGGCCCGCATGTGCGGGCTCCCGCGACATCCCGTGGCCGACCGCGCGGTTCGTCGACGGAGCGGCGCCGTGCGTTCTATATGTTTATCGATTCGACCGCAGGCATCGGGAGGGTTGATGACTTCGGTGGCGGAAGAGAGGTTCGCCTTCCAGGCGGAGGCCGCCCAGATCCTGGACCTGATGGCCAACTCGCTCTACAGCAACAGGGAGATCTTCCTGCGCGAGCTGGTCTCCAACGCCTCTGACGCGATCGACCGGCTGCGCATCGAGCGGTTCACCCGGCCGGAGACGAACGCGGCCGAGCCCGACGACGAGCCGCGGATCCGGATCGGCTTCGACAGGGACGCGAAGACGATCACGATCGCCGACAACGGCATCGGGATGAGCCGGCAGGAGGCGATCGACAACCTCGGGACCATCGCCCGGTCGGGCACCGCCGAGTTCCTCCGCAACCTGAGCGGCGACCAGCGCGAGGACGCGGCGCTGATCGGCCAGTTCGGAGTCGGGTTCTACGCCGCGTTCATCGTCGCCGAGCGGGTGGAGCTGACCAGCCGGCGAGCCGGGCTGCCGGCGTCCGAGGGCGTGCGCTGGTCGTCCGAGGGCAAGGGCGAGTACACGCTGCAGACCGTCGAGCGGGCCGAGCGGGGCACCACGATCGTGCTCCACCTGCGCGACGGCCACGACGACCTGCTGAACGACTACCGGCTGCGCTCGATCGTCCAGCGCTACTCCGACCACATCAGCGTGCCGATCACGCTGGGCGACGACGAGACGCCGGTCAACAAGGCGTCGGCGCTGTGGACGCGTCCCAAGAGCGAGCTGACCGAGAAGGACTACAACGACTACTACCGGCAGCTCACGAACGACTTCGCCGAACCGCTGGCCCACCTGCACACCAAGGTCGAGGGACGCTACGAGTACACGCTGCTGCTGTACATCCCGTCCGCGGCCCCCTACGACCTGTGGGTCCCGAAGGCGCGCCAGGGTGTGCGGCTGCACGTCCAGAGGGTCTTCGTCCTGGAGGACACCGGCCAGCTCATGCCCGAGTACCTGCGGTTCGTCCGCGGGATCATCGACTCCAGCGACCTGCCGCTGAACGTCTCGCGGGAGATCCTGCAGGGCAGCCAGGCCGTCGAGCACATCCGGTCCAGCGCCGTCAAGAAGGTGCTGAAGCTGCTGAAGGACACGGCCGAGAAGCACCCGGAGAAGTACGCGACCTTCTGGAAGCAGTTCGGCGCCGTGCTGAAGGAGGGCATCGCCGAGGACCCCGCCAACCGGGAGGAGATCGCGGGGCTGCTGCGGTTCGCCTCGACCCGCTCCGGGACGCAGGACGCCGACGTGTCCCTCGCCGACTACGCGTCCCGGATGAAGGAGGGCCAGGACACGATCTACTACCTGCTCGCGCCGAGCATGGCGGCGGCCGCGGCGAGCCCGCACCTGGAGGCGTTCCGCGCCAAGGGCATCGAGGTGCTCCTCATGGGCGACCCGGTCGACAACTTCGTCGTGACGAGCCTGGCGCACGAGTTCCAGGGCAAGCGGATGCAGTCGGTCGCCCAAGGACCGCCGCCCGACTTCGACTCCCTGAAGGACGAGCAGGGCAAGGACGAGGGCACCACCGATGCGGCGGACGCCGACTACGAGGCCCTGCTGGGAAAACTCAAGGACACCTTGTCGGGCAGGGCCCACGACGTGCGCGTGACCAACCGCCTGACGACGTCGCCCGCGTGCATCGTCGCCGACGAGGCCGAGACCGACTTCACCCTCGCGCGGCGTCTGCGGGGCACGGGCCTGCCCAACCGGCCCGTCCTGGAGATCAATCCCAGGCATCCGCTGGTCGAGCGGCTCAACGGCCGGCAGGACGATCCGCGCCTCGCCGACTGGGCGCACGTGCTGTTCGACCAGGCCGTTCTCACGGCGGGCGCCCGGATCGAGGAGCCCGCCGCGTTCGTCAACCGGCTCAACGACCTGCTGATGTCGCTGGCGGTCGATCAGCCCGCGGCCGCCGAGAAGGCGGACACGATCGAGAAGCCGGAGAAGACCGAGAAGGCCGAGAAGACCGACTGAACCCGTCGGCGCCTGTTGAAGGCCGGTCGGCCGCCTCCCGGCCGACCGGCCTTCGCCGGGACGTGACGTCTGCGGCCGGGCGGCGCGGTTCGTGCGGCGCTCCAGCCGAGCCTTCGCGGGGCCGGGCACGTCTCAGGCCGCCACCGCCGGCACTTCCAGGTGCATGCCGATGCGCGGCGGGTCGAGGATCGAGTCGCGGACCGTGCAGTGCTCGACCGCCGCGAGCAGCCCCCCGGCCTCGTCGTCCGACAGCCGGAGGGGAGGACGCAGCCGCAGCTCGACGCTCGACACCCGGGCGGGGGTCATCGGGGTCATGGTGAAGCCGGCGGTGACCTCCAGCCCGTAGGCGGGAAGGCCGCGCTGCGCCAGATAGCGTCGCGCGTAGTCGGCCGCGCAGGCGGCCAGGGACGCCACGAACAGTTCGGTCGCCGTCGGCCCGGTGTCCATCCCGCCCTTCGCGTACGGCTCGTCCACGTAGATCACGTGGTCGCGGACCAGCACCGCGGACGTGCCGTCCTCACGGTGGAAAACCGTCATTATATGCGGGTCCGGTCGGGGATCAAGGGGACTGAGCAGGAGGAAGCGATGCG
>CBINDH010000233.1:0-4685 GCA_966249365.1 uncultured Xylanimonas sp.
TCCTCGCCGAGATCGTCCGCGGCGACCTGGTCGAGTCCGTCCACCTGGGGCACCTCGTCGTGCTGCGGCCCGACGGGGGAGTCGCGCTCGCCGTCGGCGACGCCGACGCCGTCGTCTACCCGCGCTCGTCGCTCAAGCCCGTCCAGGCCGTCGCCTCCCTGCGTGCCGGGTTCGCCCCGCACGACGACGGCGAGCTGGCCCTGGCGTGCGCGTCGCACAACGGCGAGCCCTTCCACGTCGCCGGCGTGCGGGCGATCCTCGCCGCCGCGGGCCTCGACGTCGGCGCGCTGCAGAACACGCCCACGCTGCCCCTGCACGAGCCCGAGGCGATCGCCTGGCACGTGGCGGGTCGCGGCCCGGAGTCGGTCGCGCAGAACTGCTCGGGCAAGCACGCCGCGTTCCTCGCCGCGTGCGTCGCCTCCGGGTGGGACACCGCGACCTACCTCGACCCCGGCCACCCGTTCCAGCGTCTCGCCGCCGACGTCGTCGCCGAGCTCACGGCCGACGAGGCGACGCCACACGTGACCGTGGACGGGTGCGGGGCACCGCTGATCTCGACGTCGCTGTCCGGGCTCGCACGCGCGTTCCAGCGCCTCGTGACCGCCCCCGACGGCACCCCCGAGGCGCGTGTCGCGAAGGCCATGGCTGCCCGCCCCGAGATGGTGGCCGGCACCGGCCGCGACGCCACCGACGCCATGCGGGCCGTGCCCGGCCTCATCGCCAAGGACGGCGCCGAGGGGGTCTACGCCGGCGCGCTGCCCGACGGCACGGCGTTCGCGTTCAAGGTGCTCGACGGCGCGTCGCGGCCACGCCCGGCGATCCTCGCGGCCGTGCTGCGGTCCGTGCTCGGCCCCGCCGCGGGAGCCGCCGGGACCGCCGCCGCGCTCGGCGCGCTCGCCGACTCGTGGCAGGTCCTCGGGCACGGCCGGGTCGTCGGCGAGGTGCGCGTGCCGTTCGCCCGCGCGGGCGCCGCGGACGGGGAGAACGCATGAGGGCCGTCATCCAACGCGTCACCCACGCCAGCGTCAGCGTCGACGGCGTCGTCGTCGGCGCGATCGACCGGCCGGGGCTCGTGGCCCTCGTCGGCGCGACCCACACCGACACGCTCGCCCAGGCAGACACCGTCGCTCGCAAGATCGCCGAGCTGCGCATCCTGCGCGACGAGCGCTCGGCGCTCGACGACGGGGCACCCGTGCTCGTCATCAGCCAGTTCACGCTCTACGGCGACGCGCGCAAGGGCCGCCGCCCGTCGTGGAGCGCCGCGGCTCCCGGACCCGTCGCCGAACCGCTCGTGGAGGCCGTCGTCGACGGTCTGCGCCGGCGCGGGCTGGAGGTTGCGACGGGCAGGTTCGGGGCGATGATGAAGGTCGAGCTCGTCAACGACGGGCCCGTGACACTGGTGCTGGACGTCTGACACACTCCGCACAACAGCGACGGCCCCGGTGGATCGCACCACCGAGGCCGTCGCCACCACCCCTCCCTCGGGGCTCCGCGTCTCGTCAGAGGGAGCCCGCGAGGACCAGGGGGGTCGTCGCGCGTGCGTCCGTCACGCGTGACGACGCCTGGTCAGCACGACGACGATCGTGCCGAGAGCGAGGAACCCGAGCGCGAAGCCGACGAGGCCGAGCACCTCGGTTCCGGTGCGGGGCAGCAGACCCGTGATACCCGAGGACCGCACGCAGCCCGACGTGTCCTGCGGGAACGTCACCGGGACGGTGACCTCCGGGTTGACCGCGAAGGTCACGTCGACCGTGCCCACGGCCCAGCCGTAGTCACGCGTGTTCTGCCACATGTTGTTGACGAGCTCCCAGCCGTCCGACTTCTTGAGGTCGACGAACCGCTCGGGGTAGGCGCCCGGCCACAGCACGCGGCCGCGCAGCGGCACGTCGCGGTGGACGAAGTCGGCGCCGCCGGTCGGGTTGTGCCAGGTCAGCGTGGCGGTGCTGTTCGGCGTGCCGGTCACCGTGACGCCGTACTCGAGGTACGTCACGCCCTGGATGCACACCGGGGTCAGGGTGTCGACCTTGATGGTCGGCTCGTCCGTGCCGGGCGGGTTGGTGTTGCAGACCGGCGACGACGGCGGGTACATCACCGTCGCCGTGGCCTCCGGGTTCACCTGGAAGAGCACGTCCACGGACGGGCGGACCCAGTCGAACTCGTCGCCCTCGACCCACGTGCCGTCGGCCTGCTTGGTCCAGCCCGGCCAGTCGAGCGGCTCGCCGCCCGGCCCGACCTCCGCGCCGGGCCACAGCAGGCGGCCGGACAGCGGCTGGTTCGGCAGGACGATGTCGTCGCCCGTCGGGTTCTGCCACGTGATCGTCACGGTGTCTTCCGACGTGCCGGTCGGCGAGACCGCGTAGTCGAGATAGGGCACGTCGCCGTCGCAGACCGGAGTCAGGACGGTGAGGTCAAGGGTGGGCGGGGGCGACGGCGGGTACTGGAGGTCCGACGGCGCCGCGCTCGGCGGGACGGACGGCTCGGACGTCGCTGCGGCAGCCAGGCCTGCGGAGGCGACGAGCAGCGTGGCGACCGTCGCGGTCACTGCTGCCGCGCGCGCTCGGCGGCGCGGCGTCAGGTCAAGCGTGGAACGGGTCATGGTTGTCCCCTGTCGGCGGTCAGGATCGTCCTGGGCACGCGTTCGGTGTCATTCGGGTGTGTGGTGCTCACGGTAGGGCGCGAAGCCGTCGAGCCGAACCCCCTGAGCCGGGTGAAACCGCAGGTGATGCGTGGATTCACCCGGTCTCACCCGCGACCCCGCAGATCGGGACGGCCACCGTGCGCAGGCCGCCGTCGTGCGCGGTCGGGGTGGACCAGATGTCGAGCGTCCCGGACGGCTGGGGACCGGCGCCCGCGCTCGCGTCCGCCGAGGCCAGCGCCGTGACCCGCACCGTCGTCGTCTGGCCGGGCGCGAGCGTGATCGTCCCCGACGCGACCGACCGTCCCGCGAGCGGGTGCGTGTCCAGGCCGAGCCCGCGCCCGTCGCGCTGGAGCTGCGGTGTCGGCGAGCCCACCGGCCCGGCGACGCGCAGGACCGTGCGCACCGTGCCCGGGGTGAACGAGCCGGTCGGCAGACCGGCCACGTAGGCCGGCAGGCTGGTCGCGGCGTCCGCCGGCGCGGTGGAGGTCAGCGTGACGTCGAAGGTGTCGAGCCGGCCCGCGGGCGAGCACTGCGAGCCCACGTACGCCACCGACGACTCGAGGAACCAGCTCATCTTCCCCGCGACGGCGTCGTCGAAGAACACGCCGACGGCGTCCGCGGCACGCGGGGAGGACAGGAACGTGCCGGCGAGCACCGTGCCCGTGAGGCGCTCCTGCTCGTCGGCGTGCGCCGACCACACCTGCACGCGGTGCTCGTCGGCCGCGGCGTCGAGCGCGTCGAGGAGGGCGCCCGCGTCGACGTCGGCAGACTGCAGCCGCTGCGTGGTCGCGCTGACGACGGCCGCGAAGAACGCGTCGGCGGCGTCGGCGACCTCCGCCTCGTAGCCGTACACGCCGTTCTCCAGCAGCGCGACGGCGTTGTCCGCGTCGACCCGGATCACCTCGTCCGTCCCCGGGACCTGGACGTCGACGGGGCCGGTGGCGCCCAGCAGGTGCGCGAGCGCGACCGGGTCGGTGGCGAGCACGCCGTCGACCTGCTCGCCCTGGCTCTGCGCCCACATCTGCGCCGCGAGCGAGGCCGCCGTCGGGAACTCGGGCACGAGGGTCACGTCCTGGAAGAACATCGCCAGGCGCGGCGAGAAGATCGCGGCAGCCTCGGGGTCCAGGTCGGCGACCGGCGTCGCGAACGGGCCGATCTGCGTGCCGGGAACCTGGCGGACCACCTCGAGGTGACCAGCCTCGGCGCGCACCAGCAGCGCGGCGCCCGGGATGCCGCCGCCCGAGCGCAGCTCGGCGTTCGTCAGGGCGAGCACGACGTACGTGCGCGGGCCGTCGGCGCCGAGCATCGGCGGCAGCAGCGTCGCGGCCCGGTCCGCCGTCCCCACCGCGTCCGCGACGTCGTCGAGCTGGGCCCGCAGCGTCACCAGCGGGTCGGCGATCTCGGGCAGCAGCCGGGCCGCGTCCAGGTCGGCGAGGCCCGCCGTCGTCGCCGCGACGGTCGTCTGCGCCGTGGCGAGGCGGGGTGCGAGGTCGCCCAGCGCCGTCAGGTCGACGCCGCCCTCGGCGGTGCGCTCCATCCCGGTGAGCGCGGCACGCGTGTCGAGCAGGGTCGGGACGACGCCGTTCGCGACGTCGTCGAGGCCGGCCGAGATGCGCGCGACGGCATCGAGGTTGGGCCCGATCTGCGGGATCCGGGCGGCGACCCCCCAGAGCGGTCCGTCGGTGTGCGACCGGGCCGTGGCCGCGTCCTCCCCGAGCGCAGCGAGCTCGGCCTCCAGCGCGTCCCGGTCCGCCTCGCCGTCCAGGGCCTGCCGCAGCGCGGGGACGCGGTCCGCGGCCGACATCAGCGCCGAGCGCGCGGAGAGCGCGTCGAGCGCCAGCAGCACCGCCCCGACGACGGCGCCGAGCAGCGCCACGACCACGACCGTCAGGGTGATGGTGCGGGTGCGGCGGTGACGACGACGGTCGGCCGCCCGGCGGGCTCGTGCGTCGGCGGCGTCCCCCGCGGGCGACGGCGGGGGCGCGGCGGAGGCGGGCGCGGGCTCGGGCGCGCGCGGCGAGGTCGACACGCCACGACGCTAGGACGC
>CBINDH010000234.1:0-4631 GCA_966249365.1 uncultured Xylanimonas sp.
GGCATGTACTCCACGTGGCTGATGCCGCACGACGACGCGGTGCGCGCGCACGAGGCGGCGCGCGTGGCGGGCTACGAGGTCCCCCTGCTGTCCTGGTACGCGCGCACGTCGGGAGCGACGGGCCTGGTGCTGGGCTTCGGCGGCGTCACCGACGCGGAGCTGGACGGCGCCCTCGCGGCGCTCGTGCGCGGCCTCAGCGGGGCGTAGCGCCCAGCACGGCGTCGGCCGAGGCGGTGACGAGCTCGCGGGCCCCGGGGGAGACGGTGAAGTACGCCCACCGGCCGCGCTGCTCGCGCTCGACGAGGCCCGCCTCGGCCAGCAGCTTCATGTGGTGCGACACGGTCGGCTGGGAGAGGCCGACGGGGTCGGTGAGGTCGCAGATGCAGGCCTCGCCGTCGGGACTGGCGGCGACGATCGACAGCAGGCGCACGCGGGCGGGGTCGCCGAGCGCCTTGAACGTCCGGGCCGCGGCGGCGGCCTGCTCGGCGTCGAGGCCGGTGGCGCCGGGCGTGCAGCAGCCGGACGTGGTCTCGACGACGGGAAGCAGCGTGCTCATCCGACCATCGTGCCACATATTGACAATCGTCGATACAAGGGCCACGCTCTGACCTATCGACAAACGTCGATACGACACGGCGGAATGTGGAGGTTCGAGATGGCGGTGGACGAGACGGTGCGCGCCCAGGTGCGCGACCGGTACGCCGAGGCGGCACGCACGGCGAGGGCAGGCGAGTACGCCGAGGCGTCGGACTGCTGCGGCGGCGACGGCTGCTGCGGCGGCCCCCAGCAGATACCCTTCGGGCACGGCCTGTACGACGCCGCGGAGACGGGAGACCTGCCCGAGACCGCCGTCCTGGCCTCGCTCGGCTGCGGCAACCCGACCGCGGTGGCAGACCTGCACGAGGGCGAGCGCGTGCTCGACCTGGGCTCGGGCGGCGGGATCGACGTCCTCCTCTCGGCCAAGCGCGTCGGCCCCACGGGGTTCGCCTACGGCGTCGACATGACCGACGAGATGCTCGACCTCGCCCGCGCCAACGCCGCACAGGCGGGCGCGACCAACGTCGAGTTCCGCAAGGGCACCATCGAGAACCTGCCGTTCGACGACGCGAGCGTCGACGTCGTCATCTCGAACTGCGTCATCAACCTGTCCACCGACAAGCAGGCGGTGCTCGCCGAGATGTTCCGGGTGCTGGCCCCCGGCGGGCGGGTCGGCGTGTCAGACATCGTCGCCGAGGACCACGTGACCGTCGAGCAGCGCGCCGAGCGCGGCTCGTACGTCGGCTGCATCGCCGGCGCGCTGTCCCGGCAGGAGTACGTCGACGGGCTCTCGGCGGTCGGGTTCGTGGACGCCGACGTGGCCTTCACGCACGAGGTCGCGCCCGAGATGCACGGCGCCATCATCAAGGCGGTCAAGCCCCGGGGCTGAGCCCCGGCACGCGCCCGCCGCCCGGCACGCGCCCGCCCGGTCGCCCCGCGGCCGGGCGGGCGCGTGCGCGCGGTCACTCCGTCCCGACGTCGAACATCCAGCTCACGCCGAACCGGTCGGTGAGCTGGCCGTAGTAGTCGCCCCACGGGGCCAGCTCGAACGGCAGCGTGTCCGACGCGCCGTCCTGCAGCTTGTCGTACGCCCCGCGGACGTAGTCCAGGTCGTCCTTGTTCCCCGTCAGCGCCACGGTGACGCCCGACGTCGGGGCGACGTACGGCATCATCGAGCCGGAGTCCGCGGCCATGAGCGTGAGCCCGGCGGGCGTGTCGAGCTGCCCGTGCATGACGAGCGTGCCCTCGTCCTCGGGCACGCCGGGCATCCCCGGCATGTCGGCGTACGACGTGATGTTGAGATCGCCGCCGAGCACCGACTGGTAGAAGGTCAGGGCCTCGCGGGCCTGGTCCTTGAAGCTGAGGTACGGGTTGAGCTTGGCCATGGCTGGTCCCCTCGCGGTAGGTGGTCGCCCGTCCGACGACGACGGACCGCCGGACTCATCGGAGGCCGGCCCTCCCAGACTGCGACGTCAGCCCAGCGGTCGCACGTGCTCCACCTCGAGGAAGTCCCGCACCATCGGGCCGAGCTGGTCGAACTCGATGAGGAACCCGTCGTGCCCGTACGGCGTCTTGACGATGCGCAGGTCACCGGCGCCCGGGACGAACGCCGCGATGCGCGCCGACTGCGCCGCCGGGAACAGCCGGTCGGTGTCGACGGCGACGACCAGCGTGCGCGCGGTGATCTGCGAGAGGGCGACCTCGACCCCGCCGCGGTCGCGGCCCAGGTCGTGGGTGTTCATCGACTCGGTGAGCACGATGTACGAGTTGGCGTCGAAGCGTCGCGCGAGCTTGTCGCCGTGGTGGTCGAGGTACGACTGGACGGCGTACCGGCCGTCGGTCAGCGGGTCCTCGCCGCCCTGCGGCAGCCGTCCGAACCGCGAGTCGAGCTCGGTCGCGCTGCGGTACGTGGTGTGCGCGATCTGCCGGGCGATCGCCATGCCCTGGTGGGGGCCGGCGCCGTCGGGCAGGTCGTAGTAGTCACCACCGTTCCAGCCCGGGTCGAGCCGGATGGCGCCGACCTGGGGGTGCGACCAGGCGATGACGTCGGCGCCCGTCTGCGCGGCTGCGCCGATGGCGGCCAGCCCGCGCACCTCGATACCGGCCTCGGGTCCCATGAGCGACCACTCGAGCGCGCGCAGCCCGCCCATCGACGGCCCGATGACGAGCTCCCAGCCGGGCACCCCGAGGTGGCGGGCGAGCAGGATCTCGGCGGCGACCTGGTCGCGCGTCGTGATGCGCGGGAAGCGGGCGCCCCAGCGGCGGCCGTCTGGCGCGACCGACGCGGGGCCGGTCGAGCCCTGGCAGCCGCCCAGCGCGTTCGGGCACACGACGAAGTAGCGGTCGGTGTCGATCGGCCGGCCGGGGCCGACCATGTCCTCCCACCACCCGGGGTTGTCGTCGCCGTGCGAGGCGACGTGCGAGTCCGCGGAGAACCCGTGCAGCACCAGGACGGCGTTGCCGCCGTCGGCGTCGAGCGTGCCGTACGTCTCGTACGCGAGGGTGACGTCGGGGAGCAGCGCCCCGCCCTCGAGCGCGAGCCCGCCCAGGTCGGCGAAGAGCCGGTCGCCGGGGTCGTCGCCCGGTGTCCACGCAGCGGAGGCCGGGACGGGCGGCTGGACGCGCGCGCGCGACGACGCCGGCCGGAGGCCTGGGCGCTCGGTCACGGGTGCGTCCTCACGGGGTCGGGGGCGGGGCGTCGGCGGGACGCCCCGCCCGAACGGCGATACAGCGTCTCACGCCTCGGCGGGAGCCACCGTCGCCGTCTGCACAGTGAGCGACGCCTTGGCGGCGGTGAAGCCCAGCTCCAGGTCGGCGATGATGTCGTCGACGTTCTCGATGCCGACGGCGAGGCGCACCAGGCCCGGCGTGACGCCCGAGAGGCGCTGCTCGGCCGAGGTGAGCTGCGAGTGCGTGGTCGATGCCGGGTGGATGACGAGCGAGCGCACGTCGCCGATGTTCGCCACGTTCGAGTGCAGCTCGAGCGCGCTGACGAAGGCCTGCCCGGCGGCGCGCGCGTCGTCGTCGGACGCCGCGGAGAGCTCGAACGCGAGCACCGCGCCCGCACCCTTCGGCGTGTACTTCTGCGCGTTGGCGTAGTAGGGCGACGAGGGCAGCCCGGCGTAGTGGACGACCGAGACGTCGTCGCGGCCCTCGAGCCACTCGGCGACGGCCTGCGCGTTGGCGACGTGCTTGTCGAGGCGCAGCGACAGCGTCTCGAGGCCCTGCGCGAGCAGGAACGCGTTGAACGGGCTGATCGCCGGGCCCAGGTCGCGCAGCAGCTGCACGCGCGCCTTGAGGATGAACGACAGGTTCGCGCCGAACGCGCCGCCCACGCCGAGGTCGCGCGCGTAGACGAGGCCGTGGTACGACGGGTCGGGCTCGTTGAAGCCGGGGAAGCGGTCGGGGTGCTGCGCGTAGTCGAACGTGCCGCCGTCGACGATCACGCCGCCGATCGACGAGCCGTGCCCGCCGAGGTACTTCGTGGCCGAGTGCACGACGACGTCGGCGCCGTGCTCGATCGGGCGCAGCAGGTAGGGCGTCGGAACGGTGTTGTCGACGATGAGCGGGACGCCGACCTCGTGCGCGATGCCGGCGACGGTCTCGATGTCGAGCACGTCCGACTTGGGGTTGGGGATCGTCTCGCCGAAGAACAGCTTGGTGTTGGGGCGGACGGCGTCGCGCCACTGCTGCGGGTCGTGCGGGTCCTCGACGAACGTCGTGGTGATCCCGAGCTTCGGCAGCGTGTGGTGGAACAGGTTGTACGTGCCGCCGTACAGCGACGACGACGACACGATGTGGTCGCCGGCCTGCGCGACGTTCAGCACCGAGAGGTGGATCGCGCTCGAGCCCGACGCGACGAGCAGCGCGCCGACCCCGCCCTCGAGGTTGGCGATGCGGTTCTCGACGACCTCCTGCGTCGGGTTGCCGATGCGCGTGTAGATCGGGCCCAGGTCCTTGAGGGCGAACCGGTCGGCGGCGGCCTCGGCCGACGGGAAGACGTACGACGTCGTCTGGTAGATCGGCAGGGCGCGGGCGCCCGTGACGGGGTCCGGCGTCTGGCCGGCGTGGATCTGGCGGGTCTCGAACGACCA
>CBINDH010000235.1:0-4623 GCA_966249365.1 uncultured Xylanimonas sp.
TGACGAGCTCGTGCGCGACGTTCAGCGCCGTCAGCGCGACGGGGCGACCCTCGAAAGCGTCGTGCGTGACGAACCGTGCCGCGGTGAACCCGAGCCACAGGGCGAGCCCGGTCACGAGCGCGGCGACGAGGAACGTGCCGTCGTAGAACTCCCACGCGATGTAGGTCGCGCCGGCCAGGACCCACGCGGTGAGGTACGAGACGATGACGGTCGCGACGATCGGGCCGACGGCGCTGCGGCTCTCGTCCTGCGGGTCGACGCCCGTCAGCCGCATCCACCGCGCCCCGAGGAGCTTCGGGGTGTACCAGAGCGACCCGACGACCATCGTCGACGCCGTCGCGACCAGCACCGCCCAGTAGTTGATCTCAGGAACCATCACGACCGCCTCCTCAGGCACCGTCGGGCGTGGTCAGGGCGCTTACGCTTGGCATCATGGCAGCGCTGATCAACCCGAGCATCCTCTCCGCCGACTTCGCCAACCTCGAACGGGACCTGCACGCCATCAAGTCCGCCGACTACGCGCACGTCGACGTCATGGACAACCACTTCGTGCCGAACCTGACGCTCGGGCTGCCCGTGTTCGACCGGCTCGCCGCGATCTCCCCGCTGCCGCTCGACGCGCACCTCATGATCGACGACCCCGACCGGTGGGCGCCGCAGTTCGCCGAGGCGGGGGCCGCGTCGGTGACGTTCCACGCCGAGGCCGCGCAGGCGCCCGTGCGGCTGGCCCGCGAGATCCGCCGCCTCGGCGCGCGCGCCGGGGTCGCGCTGCGCCCCGCGACCCCCGTCGAGCCGTTCCTGGACCTGCTCGCCGAGATCGACATGATCCTCGTCATGACGGTCGAGCCCGGTTTCGGCGGACAGTCGTTCATCGACGGCACGCTGCCGAAGATCCGCCGCGCCCGTGAGGCGATCAGCGCGTCGGGCCTGGACGTGTGGGTGCAGGTCGACGGCGGCGTCTCGCGGTCGACGATCGAGCGTGCCGCCGACGCGGGCGCGAACGTGTTCGTCGCCGGGTCCGCGGTCTACGGCGCCGACGACATCCCCGCCGAGATCGACGCCCTCCGCGCCCTCGCGGCGGCGCACACGCACTGACCCTGTCGGCGGGCGTCCAGGTCGCGGACGTCACACGCCAGGCCGGCCACACGCGCACCCGCACGTGGCAGTATCGAGCCAGAGCATGCTCCGGGGGCGGTGAAAGTCCGCACCGGCGGTGACGGCACGCACCACGCGCGCCGAAGCCCGCGAACCGCTCGACCGTCACCGGTCGTGCGGCCGACCTGGTGAGACTCCAGGGCCGACGGTGAGAGTCCGGATGAGAGGCGCATGCGCGGCGCGTGCCATCGCGCGCCGTGACGGACCGGTACGCCCGCACGGGCGCCCCGGGCCCGTCGTGCACCCCCGGAGCGACGACGCCCGGAGGGACCGATGGGACAGGCACCGGCGCTGACGGTCGACGCCGCCATGACCCGCGCCCTCGAGCTCGCCGCCCGCGGCCCCGCCCACGGACCCAACCCGCGCGTCGGGTGCGTCCTGGTCGACCCCGACGGCACCACCCTCGGCGAAGGGTGGCACCGCGGCGCCGGCACGCCCCACGCCGAGGTCGCCGCCCTTGCCGACGCCCGCGCCCGCGGCAACGACACCCGCGGCGCGACCGCCGTCGTCACCCTCGAACCCTGCAACCACACCGGACGCACCGGCCCGTGCGCCCGCGCCCTCGTCGACGCCGATATCGCAGCCGTCGTCCACGCGCTGCCCGACCCCGGAGCCACCTCCGGCGGGGGAGCGGACACCCTGCGCGCCCACGGCGTGCACGTCACCCACGGACTGCGAGCCGACGAGGCGCTCGAGCTCGTCCACGCCTGGCACCACGCCGTCACCCACCACCGCCCCTGGGTCACCGTCAAGACGGCCACCCCCCTCGGCGGGCGCATCGCCGCCCCCGACGGCACCTCCCGCTGGATCACCGGACCCGCCGCCCGCGCCCACGCGCACACCGTCCGCGCCCAGGTCGACGCCATCGCCGTCACCACCGGCACCGCCCTGGCCGACGACCCCGCCCTCACCGCACGCACCCCCACCGGCGAGCTCGCCGCCCACCAGCCGCTGCGCGTCGTCGTCGGCCACCGCACCCTCCCACCGGACGCCCGCCTCCACGCCGACGGCGGACCCCTGCTCCACCTGCGCACCCACGACGTCCACCAGGTCCTGACCGACCTCCACCAGCGCGAGATCCGCCACCTCCTCGTCGAAGGCGGACCCGCCCTGGTCAGCGCCCTTCTCGAAGCCGGTGCCGTCGACGAGCTCCACGCCTACATCGCCCCCACGCTGCTCGGCGACGGCCGCCCCGCCGTCACCCCCTTCGGCATCACCACCCTCGCCGACGCACCCCGCTGGCACACCACCACCCTCACCCGCCTCGGCGACGACATCCTCGTCACCGCCCGCCGCACCCCCGCCCCCACGGAGGCCTGATGTTCACCGGAATCGTCGAAGAGCTCGGCCACGTCGTCGCCCTCGACCACGGCACCGACGGCCGCGACGCTGTCCTCACCATCGCCGCACCCACCATCACCGCCGACACCCGCCACGGCGCATCCATCGCCGTCAACGGCGTCTGCCTCACCGTCACCGACCACACCGACGGCCGCTTCACCGTCGACGTCATGCCGCAGACGCTCCGCCTCACCACCCTCGGCACCCTCCGACCCGGCGACCCCGTCAACCTCGAACGCGCCGTCCCCGCCGACGGCCGCCTCGACGGGCACGTCGTCCAAGGCCACGTCGACGGCGTCGCCACCCTCACCCACCGCAACCCCGGGCCTCGCTGGGACGAGCTCACCTTCGACCTGCCCCGCCACCTGCACCACTACGTCGCCCCCCAAGGCTCCATCGCCCTGTCCGGCGTCTCCCTGACCGTCACCCACCTCACCGACACCGGCTTCGGCGTCGCGCTCATCCCCACCACCCTCGACGTCACCACCCTCGGCACCCTCCGCCCCGGGGACCAGGTCAACGTCGAGGTCGACGTCCTCGCCAAGTACGTCGAACGCATGCTCGACCGACGCGGAGCGCCCGCATGAGCACGACCCCACCCACCATCGACCGCGCCCTCACCGCGCTCGCGGAAGGCCGCCCCGTCCTCGTCGCCGACGACCTCGACCGCGAGAGCGAGGTCGACGTCGTCCTCGCCGCCCGCCACGCCACCGAGCAGTGGGTCGCATGGACCATCCGGCACACCTCCGGCTACCTCTGCGCACCCATGCCCGCCGCACGGGCCGACGCGCTCGACCTGCCCCTCATGGTCGTCGACAACCGCGACCCCCGACGCACCGCCTACTGCGTCTCCGTCGACGCCGCAGCCGGCGTCACCACCGGCATCTCCGCCGCCGACCGCGCACGCACCCTCCGCGTCCTCGCCGACCCCGCCGCCACACCCGGCGACCTCATCCGCCCCGGCCACGTGCTCCCGCTGCGCGCCGCCCCCGGAGGCGTCCTCGAACGGGCAGGGCACACCGAGGCCGCCGTCGAGCTCGTCACCCTCGCCGGGGCAGGAGAGGTCGGCGTCATCGCCGAGCTCACCCACGACGACGGACACATGGTCCGCCTGCACGACGCCGCACCCCTCGCCGCCGAGCACGGCCTCGAGCTCCTCACCATCGCAGAGCTCACCGCCTGGCTCCGCGACACTCCACCGGCTGCCGGCGGGGGAGGGGAGCGCGACACGCCCCGCGTCGTCCACGTCGCCGAAGCCCGGCTCCCCACCGAGCACGGCGAGTTCCGCATCCACGCCTTCCGCGACCTGCTCACCGACGCCGAGCACGTCGCCCTCGTCGCCGACGGCGCCGGCACCGCAGGCGAGCACACCCCCTGGGTGCGCGTGCACTCCGAATGCCTCACCGGGGACGCCTTCGGCTCCCTGCGCTGCGACTGCGGCCCCCAGCTCCGCGCCTCCCTGCGAGCCGTCGCCACCCACGGCGGCGCCGTCATCCACCTCCACGGCCACGAAGGCCGCGGCATCGGGCTCGCCGCCAAGGTCGCCGCCTACGCGCTCCAGGACCACGGCCGCGACACCGTCGAAGCCAACCTCGACCTCGGCCTGCCCGTCGACGCCCGCGAGTTCGGCGCCGCCGCCGCGATCCTCCACGAGCTCGGCCTGCACCGCGTCCGCCTGCTCACCAACAACCCCCGCAAGGTCGACGGCCTCCGCCAGCACGGCGTCGACGTCGAAGGACGCGAACCCCTCGAGGTCGGCGTCGGCCCCGAGAACGAGCACTACCTCACCACCAAGAAGCTGTCGATGGGCCACCTGCTCGACCTCAGCAACGAAGCCACCAAGGAGAACGCATGAGCGGCAAGGGAGCACCCACACTCACCGTCGACGGACACGGCCTCCACGTCGTCGTCGTCGCAGCGAGCTGGCACACCCAGGTCATGGACGGACTGCTCGACGGAACCCGGCGTGCGCTCGCGGACGCGGGTGTCACGAACGTCACGGAGATCCGTGTGCCGGGCTCGTTCGAGCTGCCCGTCGCCGCGTCGCCCGCCGTCGCCGCCGGGGCGGACGCCGTGGTGGCGCTCGGCGTCGTCATCCGGGGCGGCACCCCGCACTTCGACTACGTG
>CBINDH010000236.1:0-4620 GCA_966249365.1 uncultured Xylanimonas sp.
CGAGCCTGCCGTGGCGGTGCGCTGGTTCGCGGGCGAGGGAGTCCGCCCCGGTGCGGAGCCCGGGGCTGGCAGCGACGCCGTTGAGCTCCTGGAGTTGCTTCGCCGCATGCGTAGGCTCGAAGAAGCCAGTGCCTCGGGGCGTCCCAACGTCCCCGCACTCCTGGAGGTCAGGGCCGATCTGCGCGACCGCGGCATCCGGCTCCCGGACAGCTCCGACGACGACGTCGCCGCCATCGAGGCCATGCCGCCCGATGCTCAGGCACGCGCGCTGTCCGACCTGCTGACCACCGAAGAGAAGGCCGCCGCCGAAACACGCGACCTCGCCGCCGTCGTCGGCGAGCTCCGGGAACTTGTGGCGGATCTTCGGCCCGCCGCTTCCGAGAGGACCGAGTAGCGCGATGGCGACGATCGAGGCGTACCAGACGAAGAGCGGCCGCCGGTACCAGGTTCGCTATCGAACCCAGGAGCGGACACAGACGAAGCGGCGCGGATTCAAGACCAAGCGTGACGCCGAGAAGTTCGCCGCCGAGGTAGAGGTTGCGATCAATGCAGGCGACTACGTCTCGCCATCCGCGGCCCGAGTGACGGTCGGGGAGCTGGGCCCCGAGTGGCTGGAGCGTAAGCGAACCCTCAAGCCGTCGTATCTACGCTCACTCCGCACGGCGTGGCGTGTTCACGTCGAGCCTCGGTGGGGGTCGGTCGCAGTCGGCGACGTCACCGCTACAGCTGTCCAGGCGTGGGTCACTGAACTGTCGGTCGGCAAGGACGCCAAGGGTGCGACGCCGCCCGTCCGCGGCAAGTCCGCGACGATCGTCGCTCGTGCGCACGGAGTCCTCGCCGGCATCCTCGACGACGCAGTGAAGGATCGTCGCGCTCGGACGAACGTCGCGCGTGGGGTGGCGCTCCCACGCAAGACTCGGAAGTCTCGGACCTATCTCAATCACGCTCAGGTCGCCGCGCTCGCCGGACAGTGCGGAGAACACGCGACGTTCGTCTACGTCCTGGCGTACTGCGGTCTTCGATGGGGCGAAGCCACCGGCCTGCGCGTGCGGCACATCGACTTCCTCCGCCGCCGCCTGGCTATCGAGGAGAACGCGGTCGAGGACGCCGGCAAGGTCATCGTCGGAACTCCCAAGACACACGAGCGACGATCAGTCCCGTTCCCAGCGTTCCTCTGCGAGCTGCTCGCAGCCGCCTGTGAGGGCAAAGGCCACGACGACCTCGTCTTTGCCCGCCCGGACGGGACCCACATGCTGCGTCCTAAGCCGAAAACGCGGACGAACTCTGGAGGCTGGTTCGAGTCGGCCGTCCGCCGGGCCGGCATCCCTCGTGTGACCCCTCACGATCTGCGGCACACCGCAGCGTCCTTGGCTGTCTCGGCCGGTGCGAACGTGAAGGCGGTTCAGAAGATGCTCGGACACAAGTCCGCGGCGATGACCCTCGACGTCTACGCCTACCTCTTCGACTCTGACCTTGACTCCGTTGCGGGTCGCCTCGACGAGGCCCGCGAGAAGGCGCTCAAGCGCGCCGCCTGACGCGCCAAACTGCGCCTTAACGGCGCTCGACGTGACTCTGTTTCGCTGCAGAGTGTGCCCAAAATGTGCCCACGAGCTCGTCCCGAGGCAAAGCGAAGGGCCCAGGACCGTTGGAATTCCAACGATTCTGGGCCCTTCAACACGGTGCGCGAGGGGGGAGTTGAACCCCCACGCCCTCACGGGCACACGGACCTGAACCGTGCGCGTCTGCCTATTCCGCCACTCGCGCGTGCCGGAGAACCGTAGCACGATCGCCGCCGCAACCCCGAATCTCCCGCTCACGGGGCCTCGGGAGGCGCGATTTCCTCCGCACGTCCGCCAGTCGTTCACAGGATTCCGGGTCATCACCCTGTGCCGCTGCCTACGATCTAGGTAGTCTGCCCGCGGTGTGAGTGGGCGTGCGAGGGGAGGTGGCAATGGGTGTCCTGGACCGTTTCGAGAAGGGTGTCGAGCGCGCGATGAACAATGCGTTCTCCAAGATCGGCCGTAGCGAGGTGAAGCCGGTCGAGCTGGCGAGCCGTCTGCGCCGCGAGCTCGACGACCGTGCCGCCGTCATGGGCCGCGACCGCACGGTCGCCCCGAACGACTTCACGATCGACCTCTCTCCCGAGGACTTCTCCCAGATCGAGGCGTGGGGTGCGGAGGCGCTGGCCGACGAGCTGGCGACCAACCTCACCGAGTACGCCGCGAGCCAGCACTATGCCTTCGTCGGTCCGGTGAGCGTGTCCTTCGAGGAGCACGAGGAGCTCACGGGCGGCCGCTTCCAGGTCCGCTCGGCGTCCGTCCGCGGGGCGGTCGCCCCGGCGACGACGTCGGCCCCGAGCACGCGCCACCCGCTCATCGACATCGACGGCCAGCGTTACCTGCTCACCGGCCCGGTCACGGTCATCGGCCGTGACGCGGACGCCGACATCGTCGTCGACGACCCGGGTGTCTCCCGGCGCCACCTCGAGATCCGCGTGACGCCCGACGGCGTCATCGCGACCGACCTCGGTTCCACGAACGGCCTGTACGTCGAGGGCCACCAGGTCCCCGCCGCGACGCTCCTCGACGGCAACACCCTGACGATCGGCCGCACCCGGATCATGTTCTGGTCCGGGACGGCCGCCACCGAGGACTGGTGATCACCTCGACATGAGTGAGCTGACGTTCACCCTGCTGCGGCTGGGATACCTGGTGCTGCTCTGGGTGTTCGTGCTCACCGCGATCGGCGTGCTGCGCCGCGACCTGTCGACCCGGGCCGCGGGAGGCAAGGCGGAACGCCGCCGGCCTCGCACCGGGGCCGCCCCTCCGGTCGCCGGGGCCCCTGGCCCGGTGGCACCTGCTCCGGCCCGCGGCGGCGCCCCGACCCGCCTCGTCGTCGTCGCCGGCCCCCTGCAGGGCACGTCGCTCCCGCTGACGGGCTCGTCGATCCTCATCGGCCGTTCCCCGGGGTCCACGCTGGTGCTCGACGACGACTACTCGTCGTCACGGCACGCGCGGATCTTCCCGCAGGGCGGCCAGTGGTTCGTCGAGGACCTCGGCTCCACCAACGGCACGTTCATCGGTGACCAGCAGATCAGCGGCATCGTCCCGCTGGCTCCGGGCGTCGGTGTGCAGATCGGCCGTTCCGTCGTCGAGCTGCAGGCCTGACGTGTCCATCGCCCTGCGCTACGCCGCACGCTCCGACGTCGGGCTGGTGCGCTCCAGCAACCAGGACTCGGCGTACGCCGGTCCGAACCTCCTCGTCGTCGCGGACGGCATGGGCGGGCACGCGGGCGGCGACATCGCCTCGCGGATCGCGATCGAGAACCTGCGCCACCTCGACGCGGACGACCACACCCCCGACGCCGCGCTCGCCGATCTCGAGGCGGCGGTCGAGGACGCCCGCCAGGGACTGGTGCGCGCGAGCGCCGCGGACCCGGACCTCGCCGGCATGGGGACGACGGTGACCGCGCTGCTCCGCACGGGCTCGACCCTCGTCATGGCGCACATGGGCGACTCGCGCGCCTACCTGCTGCGCGACGGGGCGCTGACACAGGTCACCGTGGACCACACGTTCGTCCAGCACCTGGTGGACACGGGCCGCATCTCGCCGGACGAGGCCGAGCACCACCCGCAGCGCAACGTCGTCATGCGCGTGCTGAGCGACTTCGACCTCGACCTGCACCCCGACATGTCGATCCGCGAGGCGAAGCCGGGGGACCGGTGGCTGCTGTGCTCCGACGGCCTGTCCGGCTTCGTCCACCTCGACCTGCTCACCGAGATCCTGTCCGACGTCAAGGACGTCGGCGAGGCCGCCGACCTGCTGCTGCTCGCGGCGATGCGCGCGGGCAGCACCGACAACATCACCGTGGTGGTCGCCGACGTCGTGGACGACGACGTCGCTCCCGCCGACGCGAGCGAGCAGGCCGACCCGGGCCTGCCCGCGGCGGCCGCGACGGCCGTCGGCGGGGTCCAGGTCGTGGGTGCGGCCACCGGCACCAGCCCCATACCGGGCACAGAGCCGCCGGAGGACACCGCACCGTCCCTGCAGGCACGTGCGGACGACGTTCCCGACGACGCCGACGCGACGGGCGGCGACACCGAGGACGAGGACCCCGACGACGCCGACGCGCGCCCGGCGCCCCGCCGGCACCCGGTGATCGCCACGCTGGTGACGCTGGCGGCGCTCGCCGTGCTCGCCACGGGCGGCTGGGTCGCGTACCAGTGGACGCAGCAGCAGTACTTCGTTGGCGTGGCGGACGACCAGGTGGCGATCTTCCGCGGCATCCCGGCTGCGGCGGGCCCGATCAAGCTCTCGCAGCCGATCGAGCTGACGGGGACGCGTGTCAGCGACCTGCCCCCGTTCTTCGCGGCCCGCCTCGACGGCACCATCCGCGCATCGTCCGAGCAGGACGCACGCGACCGCGCCGCGCGCCTCATCGAGCAGGCGGAGGAGGCGCAGCCGGACCCGACGCCCACCCCGACGCCGACCCCCACGCCCACCCCGACGCCGACACCGTCGGCGACGGCCGCGGTCGCCGTGACCGACCAGCCCACGGAGCCCGCCGGATGAGCGCGGTCGAGCAGGGCCCGGTGCCCGAGACCGAGGTGGAGCCGCGCG
>CBINDH010000237.1:0-4613 GCA_966249365.1 uncultured Xylanimonas sp.
GCGTGACGCCGAGCGACGGCACGCCGGTCACGCTCTTCGACGGGGAGATCACCGCGCTCGAGTCCGAGCAGGACCCGCTCGGCCGCACGACGACGGTGCGGGCGCTCGCCGACGCGCACCGGATGTTCCACGGCCGTCGGACACGCTCCTGGGTCAAGCAGCGCACGGACGAGGTGGTCAAGGCGGTCGCGGGCGAGCACAGGCTCTCCGTCGAGGTTGCGGCGTCGACCACGATGCACGAGTGGGTCAGCCAGGTCGACGAGAGCGACTGGGACTTCGTCCGCCGGCTCGCCGACGGCGAGGGGTGGACGGTCGCCGCGCACGGCCGCCGGCTCGTCGTCGGGCCGCCCGCCCGGGCCGCCACCGGCTCGCGGGGAAAGGACGCCCGACGGGACCCGCTGGTGATCGAGCGGGGCGTCAACGTGGTGTCGTACCGGGCGGCGCTCACCGCCGCCGACCAGGTCCCCTCGGTCACGGTCAAGGGCTGGGACCCGAAGAGCCGGGAGGTCGTCGTCGGCACCGCGAAGGAGCCACCGGAGCGTGTCGACGCGGGCGGCGTCGACGTCGAGAAGCTGGCCAAGGACCTCGGCGTCGCGCCCTACGTCGTCGGGCGCGCGGACATCGCCGACCAGAGTGCCGCCGCGGTGCACGCGCGCGCGCTGCGCCAGCGCCTCGGCAGCGGCGCCGCCGAGCTCGACGTCGAGATCCTCGGCACGCCCGAGGTCAGCGCCGGGACGGTGGTCGCGCTGTCGGGCTTCGGAGCGGTCTTCGACGGCCGGTACACCGTCACCGCGGCACGCCACCAGCTCGACGGCGAGCGCGGCTACATCACGAGCGTCACGGTCGCCGGCGCCTCGGACCGCTCGGTGCACGGGCTCGCGGCCGCGGCGGGGCGCGGGGTGGGCCGCGGACGACTGGGGGACCGCGGGCTGCTGCCGGCCGTCGTCACCAACGTCAAGGACCCCGGCGGGCTGGGTCGCGTCAAGCTCAAGCTCCCCTACCTCGCCGACGACGTCGAGACGGGCTGGGCGCGGGTCGTCCACCCGGGCGCGGGCAAGAGCCGCGGGCTCGTGCTCATGCCCGAGGTCAACGACGAGGTGCTCGTCGGGTTCGCCGAGGGGGACCTCGACCACCCGTACGTGCTGGGCGGCCTGTTCAACGGCAAGGACACCCCCGAGGACGCGTGGGGGAAGGTGCACGGCGACGGCGCAGTCGAGCGGCGCGTGCTCACGTCGCGCACCGGCCTGCGGCTGGAGATCACCGAGTCGTCCGCCGGGGAGAAGGTCGAGATCACCACGAAGGACCGCAAGAACCGGGTCTCGGTGGTCCAGAAGCCGGACGCGGCGATCGAGGTCGTCAGCGCCGGCCCGGTCACGGTCAAGGCGCAGCAGGAGGTCACGGTCGAGGCGGTCAAGGACGTCGCGGTCACCTCGACGTCGGGCAACGTCACCGTGACCGGCACGGCGGTCACCATCGAGGGCAAGCAGTCCGTCGAGGTCAAGGCGCCGCAGGTCAAGGTCAACGGGCAGGCCGCGGTCGCCATCAAGGCCGTCGACGTCAAGATCGACGGTGACGCCAGCACCCAGCTCGCGAGCTCGGGCGTGACCACGGTCCGCGGCTCGCTGGTCAAGATCAACTAGCGGAGGCGGGCGTGGCACAGGACTTCGTCGGGTCAGGGATCGCGTTCCCGCTGCGCACGGACCGCACCGGCCGGCTCGCGCTCGTCAGCGACACGCGCGAGGTCGAGGAGGCCATCCGCCTCGTCCTGGCGACCGCGCCGGGCGAGCGTCCGATGCGCCCCGAGTTCGGGTGCCGCGTCCACGAGTTCGTCTTCGCGCCCGCCGACGCGCGCACCGCGGGCGACATCGCGTCCGCCGTGCGGACGGCCCTGGACCGGTGGGAGCCCCGCATCGACGTCGAGGACGTGCTCGTGAGTCTCGAGGGCGCGCGCGACGGCGTCCTGTACATCGACGTGCGCTACCAGGTCCGCGGCACCAACGACCCGCGCAACCTCGTGTTCCCGTTCTACGTGATCCCGCGCGACGACGCGGGCGACCTGGAGGCCGGTGCCTGATGCTCCCCGCCCCGCACCTCGACGACCGCCGGTTCCAGGACCTGGTGGACGACGCCAAGCGCATGGTCCAGGCGCGCTGCCCCGAGTGGACCGACCACAACGTGTCCGACCCGGGCGTCACGCTCATCGAGACGTTCGCGTACATGACCGACGCGTTGCTGTACCGGCTCGACCGCGTGCCCGACCGCCTCTACCTCGCCTTCCTCGACCTGCTCGGGGTCACGCTCCACCCGCCCACCGCGGCCCGCGTCGACGTCACGTTCTGGCTGTCCGCGCCCCAGCCCGAGCCGGTCGCGCTCCCGGCGGGCACCGAGGTCGCCACCATCCGCTCCGAGCAGGACGACGCCGTCGTCTTCGCGACGACGCGCGAGCTCGTCGTCCCACCGCGGCGGCTGGAGCATGTCGTCACCCAGGAGTCGGACGGCACCCCCGTGACGCGCGCCGACGACCTGGTCGCCGGCACCGTCTTCGGCGCCTTCGCGCCGCACCCCGCACCCGGCGACGTCCTGCGCCTCGGGCTCGACGACGCGGCACCGTCGTGCGCGGTCGCGCTCCGGTTCGACTGCGACGTGCAGGGCGTGGGCGTGGACCCTCAGTACCCGCCGCTCGTCTGGGAGGCGTGGGACGGCGAACGCTGGACGGAGTGCGACGTCGAGGCGGACGGGACGGGCGGGCTCAACAAGGCCGGAGACGTCGTGCTGCACCTGCCGCCCACGCACGAGGCTGCCGTGCTCGACGGGCTCCGCGGCGGCTGGCTGCGGTGCCGCGTCGTGGACGCGCAGCCCGGCTACCCGTTCTACTCGGCGTCCCCGACGGTCCGGTCCGTCACCGCGCGCACCGTCGGCGGCACGGCCCCCGCCCGGCACGCGCAGTCCGTGTCCGACGAGGTGCTCGGCCTGGCCGAGGGCGTGCCCGGCCAGACGTTCACGGTCGCGCACAGCCCGATCGTCGCGGACGACGAGCCGCTCACGCTGGAGGTCGCCGGCAGCGACGGGTGGGAGACGTGGTCCGAGGTGTCCTCGTTCGCGGGCACGGGCCCCCTGGACCGTGTCTTCGTCGTCGACCGTGCCGCGGGGCAGGTCCAGCTGCCGCCGGCAGTGCGCGCCCCCGACGTGACGCTGACGCACTACTGAGCCGTCCCGGGCGTCGGCGCGCAGGTCCGCCTGCCCGCCTACCGCACCGGGGGCGGGCCCGCCGGGAACGTCGCCGCGCACGCGGTACGCGTCCTGCGCCGCGGGATCCCGTACGTCGACGCCGTCGACAACCGGCGCCCCGCCGTCGGCGGCGTCGCGGGGGAGACGGTCGAGGAGGCCCGACGGCGCGGCCCCATCGCGCTGCGCACGCGCGACCGCGCCGTCACCGCGGAGGACTACGAGCAGCTCGCGCGTGACGCCGCACCGCACCTGGCCCGCGTACGCTGCCTGCCCGCGGGCGACGCGTCGGCGGGGGTCCGCGTCCTCCTGGTGCCCGACGCCGTCCCCGACGACCGCGGTCGCCTCCGCTTCGCGGACCTCGACCCCACGCCCGCGACGCTGGCCGCCGTCGTGTCGCGGCTCGAGGAGTGCCGGACCGTCGGCGCGCGCGTCGTCGTCGAGCCGCCCTCGTACCAGGGCGTCACGGTCGTGGCCAGGGTGACCGCGAGCCCGCGCGCGGTGCCGGCGACCGTCGAGGCCGCGGCGGTCCGCGCCCTGCACGCCTATGTCGACCCGCTGCGCGGCGGGCGCGACGGGACGGGCTGGCCGTTCGGCCGTGCCGTGCAGGCGGGCGAGATCTTCGCGGTGCTGCAGGTGGTGCCCGGCGTCGAGACCGTCGACGACGTGCTGCTCTTCGCCGCCGACCCGATCACGGGCGACCGCGGCGACCCCGTGCAGCGTGTCGATCTCGACCCGGGGGCGCTCGCCTTCTCCTACCAGCACCAGGTGCGCGTCGGGGGGCGGTCCTGATGCGCGGGGCGGTGACGGGGCTGCGCAGCAGGGTCCCCCTGGCGACGCTCCTGCCGGGCGTGCTGCGGGAAGACGACCTCATGGTGCGGCTCGTCTCCGCGTTCGACGACGCGCTGGCGCCCGTGCTGCTCACGCTCGACGGGCTCCAGCACTATGTCGATCCCCGCGTGACACCCGACGACTTCCTCGACTGGCTCGCCGCGTGGGTCGGCCTCGAGCTCCAGGAACGATGGACCCTGGAGCAGCGGCGGGAAGCGGTCGCCGGGGCCGCGCGTGCCCAACGGCTGCTGGGCACGCCGGCAGGAGTCCGGTCGGCGGTCGAGGCAGCCGTCGACGGCGACGTCGAGGTGAGCGACTCGGGCGGTGTCGTCGCGTCCCCGACGCCCGGCGGCGAGCTGCCCGGCGACGGCGTCGCCGCCCTGCGGGTGCGTGTGCAGGTCGACGACCCCGACGCCGTCGACCCCCGCGTGCTCGATGCCGTCGTCCGGGCCGCGAAGCCCGCGCACGTCCCCCACACCTGCGAGATCGTCAGGAGAGCGCGATGACCTGCCCTGCCTGCGGGACGGCCAACGAGCCGGGCGCCCGCTTCTGCGCCG
>CBINDH010000238.1:0-4613 GCA_966249365.1 uncultured Xylanimonas sp.
CTCGGGCTCGGGCGGGCCGCGTCAGCGGCAGCCCGCCTGGCCGACGCTCGATGGGCCGCGGAGCAGGGTGAGGCCGATCGCCGCGCCCCGCACGCGCGGGCGCTCGCCGCCGGCGGGCCGCGCGCGCCGATGAACCGGGCTCGCGTGACCGGTCGGGCGGTGCGCGGGTCGTCGGCGATGACCCAGATGCTTCCCCGGGTGCAGGTCAAGGTGGTCGAGGGCGTCGCGGAGACCGAGGCGCCGTCGGCGCCGGCGGCGCCCGCGCCGGAGGTGTCCGAGACTCCGGTCGCCGAGACGCCGCCGCCCGTCCGGGCCCGGGGCGGGGCCTGGGAGCCGCGTCCTGTGCCGTTGCCCACCTACGTGACCAAGCCCGAGGCTCCGCGCCGCGAGCCGCGCCCGATCTCGGGTGCGTCGCCCGCGGTGTCGACGGGCTGGTCGTCCTCCCCGACGGCGCACCTCGGCGCCCCCGTCGAGGAGGTCGGCGAGGCGACGACGTCGTGGACGCTCGGCGCGACGCAGGCCGCCGCGCTCGGCCCGACGGCGACCCCGGCGCCAGCTCCTGCGGGTGCGGTCGACCCGGTCGCCACGCCCGAGCCGCGGCCGGTGTCCGAGACGCTCGGGCTGCCGCTCGAGCAGATCCTCGCCCGGCGCCGCGCCGCGGGCTGAACACGTCTGGCGAAGAGCCCGGTCCCTGAGGGGGCCGGGCCTTCGTGCGTCAGGCCGGGTAGACCTGCACCTCCGCCGCCTTGACGACCAGGTGCACCGGCGCGCCCGGGACGAGGGCCAGCTCGGTCGCCGCCGACGGCGTCACGTCCGCGGCGAGGTCGCCCGCCCGCACGCGGACGAGGTCTCCGTGCGGCTCGACCATCGTGACCGTGCGGGTGAACGCGTTGCGTGGCGAGCCGGCGCCCGGGTCGGCCGTGTGCACCGCGACGGCGGCCGGGCGGAACACCGCGACGGCCGGGTCGCCGACGCGCAGCTCGGCGTCGGGCAGCCCCTGGACGAGCAGGCCCCGCGCGGTGCGGACGCCGGTGCCGTCCCACGTGCCGGAGACGAGGTTGAGCCCGGCGATCCGGGCGGCGAACGCCGAACGGGGCCGGGACAGCACGGTGCGCGTCGGTCCGTGCTCGACGACGCGGCCGCCGTCGAGCACCGCGACGTCGTCGGCGAGCAGGAGCGCGTCGAGCACGTCGTGCGTGGCGATGACGGCGGTGCGCCCGGCGAGGACGCGGTGCAGCAGGTGGCGCAGGGCGGGCGTGACGTCGACGTCGAGCGCGGCGAGCGGTTCGTCGAGCAGGAGGAGGCGCGGCTCGGCGGCGAGCGCCCGGGCGATGGCCGCGCGTTGCGCCTGGCCGCCGGAGAGGGCTCCGGGTCGCCGGTCGGCGAGCTCGGCGAGGCCGACCTCGTCCAGCCAGCGGCGGGCGCGTTCGCGGGCCGCGGCGCGGGGCAGGCCGGCGCTGCGTGGGCCGAAGGCGACGTTGTCGAGCAGCGTCAGGTGCGGGAAGAGCCGCGGCTCCTGGGCCAGCAGGCCGACCCCGCGGGCGTGCGGCGCCACCCAGCGGTCAGCCTCCCGGCCGAGCGAACCCGCGGCCGTCAGCACCTCGCCGTCGACGACGACGCGGGCGTCGCGCGGCCGGAGCAGGCCGGCGGCGACCGCCAGGAGCGTGGACTTGCCGGCGCCGTTCGGGCCGAGCAGGGCGAGCGTGCGGCCGGCGGGGACGTCGAGGGACGCGTCGAAGCCGCGCTCGGGAAGGCGGGCGTGCACGGACAGGCTCACAGCGCGCTCCGGGTGCGGCGGGTCGCCGTGATGATGACGACGGCCACGACGACGAGCACGAGCGACAGGGCGACCGCCGCGTCGGGGTCGGTCTCGCGCTGCAGGTAGATCTCGAGCGGCAGCGTCCGCGTGACGCCCTGCAGCGACCCCGCGAACGTCAGGGTCGCGCCGAACTCGCCGAGGGCCCGCGCGAACGACAGCACCGTGCCGGACGCGAGCGCCGGCGCGACGAGCGGCAGGGTGACCCGCAGCAGCACGCGTGTCGGGCGTGCGCCGAGCGTCGCGGCGACCACCTCGTACCGGTCGCCCGCGGTGCGCAGCGCACCCTCCAGGCTGAGGACGAGGAACGGGAGGGCGACGAACGTCTGCGCGAGCACCACCGCCGTCGTCGAGAACGCCACCTGCACGCCGAGCACCTCGAACGCGTGCCCGAGCAGCCCGCGGCGTCCGAACGTGTACAGCAGGGCGATACCGCCGACGACGGGCGGCAGCACCAGGGGCAGCAGCACGAGCGAGCGGACGACGTCGCGGCCGGGGAACCGCGTGCGGGCGAGCACGAGGGCCATCGGCACGCCGAGCAGCACGCACAGGGCCGTCGCGGCGGCGGAGGTGCGCAGGCTCAGGCCCAGCGCGGTGACGGAGGACTCGCTGGTCAGCAGCGTCCCGAGATCGGCCCAGCGCACACGCGTGAGCATCGCGACGAGGGGGAGCACGACGAGCGCGGCGCCCACGGCCGCGGGCGCCGCGACCCAGCCCGGCACGCCCGGGTGGGGGGAGGTGGAGTGTGCGGTCATGGTGCGGCGAACCCCGCTGAAGCCAGCACCTCCTGCCCGACCGGGCCGGTGACGAGGTCGACGAACTGCCGCGCGAGCCCGGGTTCGGCCGCGGCGTCGAGGACCGCGACGGGGTAGGTGTTGACGGCCCCGGCGGACTCGGGGAACGCGACGCCCTCGACGGCGTCGCCCGCCGCGCGCACGTCGGTGGCGTACACGAGCCCGGCGTCGGCCTCGCCCGCGACGACCTTGCCGAGCACGTCGGTGACGGACTGCTCCTCGCTGACGGGGCGCAGGGCGAGCCCCGCGGCGGACGCGACGGCGGCGGTCGCGCGCCCGCACGGCACCTGCGGGGCGCAGACGACGAGCGTGACGTCGTCGCGGGCCAGGTCGGCGAGGGACGCGACGCCCGCGGGATTGCCTGCCGGGACCGCGATCTCGAGGACGTTCGTGGCGAAGGCGACCGGGTCGCCCGCGAGCAGGCCCTCGGTGGCCAGCCGGTCCATCGTCACGGTGTCGGCCGTGGCGACGACGTCGGCCGGTGCGCCCTGCTGGACCTGCGCGACGAGGTCCGACGAGCCGGCGAACGAGAGCCGGACGGTCGCACCCGGGTGGTCCGCACGGAAGGTGTCGCCCAGGTCCTCGAAGACGTCCCGCAGGGAGGCGGCGGCGAGCACCGTCAGCGTGGCCCCGTCGGCCGGCATGCCGCCGCAGCCCGCGGCGAGCGCTCCCGCGACCACCGCGGCGAGCGCCGCGCGGACGGTGCGACGGCTCACGCGCGCTCCCGGTCCGTCTCGATGACCACGTTGGTCGACTTGATGGTCGCGACGGCGGAGGACCCGAGCTCGAGCCCGAGGTCGCGCACGGCCTCGCTGCTGAGCAGCGACACGACCCGGAAGGGGCCGCACTGGAGCTCGACCTGCGCCATGACGGCGTCCATCCGGATGTCGGTCACGAGCCCCACGAACCGGTTGCGGGCGGAGCTCGCGAGCCCGGACGGCAGCGCGGGCGGGGTGGCGTGCTTGCGCGCCACCATCGCGACCTCGTACCCGTCGACGACCATCCGCCCCGACTCGTCCTCAGAGGCGTCGAGCAGGCCCCGGTCGATCCAGCGGCGCACGGTGTCGTCGCTGACCCCGAGGTACGTCGCGGCGTCACGGATCCGCATTCTCGGCATGAACCAGAGCCTAGCGCCGCAGACGCGGCGGCTGCATGCAGAACATCACGCGTTCGCGGCGCGGCATCGCCTCCGTGTGTGGCGTGGCTCATATAGGTTGCTCGCACTGCGTCCCGGGAGGCCGGGCTGCAAGCCCCCTCAAGAGTCGAGCACGAGGTCGTATGGGACTGCTGGTCACCCGAGCACGGTCGGCGTTCGGGCTGCTCACGGCGGCCGGGCTCACCCTGCTGCTGGCCGCCACCGCGGTGTGCGTCGCCGTGCTCTACGCCCAGTCGGTGACGCAGGCCGGACTCGCCGCCATGCTCGGCGCGACCTCCCCGCAGGAGCGGGCCGTCACCGTTCGCGGCGACGTCGAGGACGGCGTCGCGGTTCCCGACGCGCTGGCGACCTGGCCGCACGACGTCCCGGTGACCGTCACGACGACGATGCAGATGCGCCGGTCCACCGTGACGACCGACGCCATCGAGGGCACCTCGGTCCGCGTGCTCGCCGGGGAGGGCCTCGAGCCGCTCGTGCGGGTGGTCGACGGCGCGTGGCCGACGTCGTCGGACGACGGCGGGCGGTTCGCGGTGGCCGCCGGCCAGCCGGCCGCAGACATTCTCGGGCTCGAGGTCGGTTCCGCGCTGACGTTCGTGCGCGGCGGCGACGTCGTCAACGCGGTCCTCGCCGCGATCATCGAACCGCTCGACGCCACGGACGTCGCCTGGGCCGGCTCCGGCCTGCGGGTGGCCGGCGCCGACCCCGACGCCCGCGAGCCCGGACCCCTGCTGGCCACCGCGCTGCCGCCCGCGCTTGTCGAGGACGCTGAGGTGCGGTGGGTCGCCGTGCCGGACCTCGACGGCGTGCGCGTCGACCAGGTCCCCGCGCTGCTCGGCCACGTGCAGGC
>CBINDH010000239.1:0-4611 GCA_966249365.1 uncultured Xylanimonas sp.
CGGCGAGCATCGCCGCGAACGTCACGAGGGCGTCGAGCAGACCGCCGAGCGCGCGCGTGGCGAACGACGCCGGTCGCGCGTCGAGGATCACGCCCTCGCCGATGAGGATGCCGTCGTGCACAGGTGCCTCCCTGCCGTGGGTGTCTGTGGCAGGGTAGCCGCCGTGGACCTCGACGCCTTCACCACCGTGCACAGTCCCACGTGGGAACGGCTCGGTGCGCTGGTCAGGCGGCGGCGCCTCGACGGTGCCGAGGCCGACGAGCTCGTGCGCCTCTACCAGGAGGTGGCGACCCACCTGTCCACCGTCCGCTCGGCCGCACCCGACCCGGTGCTCGTGACCCGGCTGTCCGACCTGCTCCACCGCGCCCGGATGCGCATCGCCGGGGCCCACGAACCCGCGCTGGCCGAGGTGCTGCGCTACGTCGTCGTGACGGTGCCCGCGGCGCTGTACCGCATCCGGTGGTGGACGGTCGGCGTGATGCTCGCGTTCCTCGCCGTCGGCGTCGTCGTCGGGATCAACGTGGCCACGAACCCGGACGCGCTCGCGGCCGTCGGGCCGCCCTCGTTCCGCGAGGAGTACGTCAACGAGGCGTTCGCCGAGTACTACGACCCGAAGGCGTCGTTCGCGGCCCGGGTGTGGACCAACAACACGCAGATCGCGTTCATGGTCTGGCTCACGGGCATCACCGGGATCCTGCCGGTGTGGATCCTGCTGCAGAACGCGGTCAGCGTCGGCGCGATCGGCGGGATGATGGCGTCCTACGGCGAGCTCGACACGTTCCTGACCCTCATCGCGCCGCACGGCCAGCTCGAGCTCACGGCCGTGTTCGTCGCCGGGGCGGCCGCCCTGCGCACCTTCTGGACACTCGTGGACCCGGGCCCGCGCCGGCGCGCCGCCGCGCTCGCGCAGGAGGGCCGCGCCCTGGTCACCGTGGCCGTGGGCCTCGCGGGCGCGCTGCTGGTGTCGGGCCTCATCGAGGGCTTCGTGACCGGGTCCGCCCTGCCCTGGTGGCTCAAGATCGTCATCGGGGCCGTCGCGCTCGCCGCGTTCTGGGCGTACACGCTCGTCCTCGGCGGTCGTGCCGGCCGTGGCGGCGAGACGGGCGATCTCGACGTCGAGCGCGCGGGGGCGGTGCTCCCGACCGCGGGCTGACCGGGGCGGGGGCTAGAGCCGCCCTGCGGCCTTGAGCGCGAGGTACGTGTCCGCCAGCGCGGGAGGCAGGTCGTCGGGCAGCGCCTCGACCACCTCGGCCCCGTGGCGCCGCAGCACGCCCGCGACCGCGGCATGCTCCAGGTCGCCGCGGGCTGCCGCGGCAGCGTCGTAGACCTCGGACGGTCCGCGCCCTGCGCGCAGCGCCTCGACCTCGGCGTCCTTGACCGCGGCGACGACCACCTGGTGGGTCCCGACGAGCTGGTCGACCACCGTGAGCAGGCCGGTCTCGACGGCCGCCGGGTCGAGCGCGGTCAGCAGGACGACGAGCGCGCGCTGCTGGACGTGCGTGCGCACCTGCCCCACGAGCCCGGGCCAGTCGGTCTCGAGCAGGCGCGGCTCGACGACGGCCAGCGCCTCGGCGAGCTCGGGCAGCAGCCGCGAGCCGGAGGCGCCCGCGACTCGGGCACCGAGGGTGCGGTCGAACGCCAGCACCTGGATGCGGTCGCCCGCCCGGTCCGCGAGCGCCGCGAGCAGCAGCGCGGCTTCGATCGACGCGTCGAGCCGCGGCGCGTCCGTCCCGCTCACCCGCCCCTGACCCGTACGGCTGCCCGACGTGCCGATCCGGGTCGCGGAGGTGCGTCCCGTGTCGAGCACGATGAGCACGCGCCGGTCCCGTTCCGGCCGCCAGGTGCGCACGACGACGTCGCCGCGTCGCGCCGTGGCCCGCCAGTCGATCGAGCGGACGTCGTCGCCCACCACGTACTCGCGCAACGAGTCGAACTCGGTGCCCTCACCGCGCACCTGCACGGCCGAGCGGCCGTCCATCTCGCGCAGCCGCGCGAGCCGCGACGGCAGGTGCCGGCGCGACGCGAACTCGGGGAGCACGCGCAGCCTCGCCGGCACGTCGAGCGACGCCTGCCGACCGGCGAGCCCGAGCGGGCCGAGCGACCGCACCGTGACCTTGCCCGCGGGCCGGTCGCCCCGGCGGGTGGGCAGCAGCGGTGTGACCACCCGCGTGGCGTCGCCGTCGCGCAGGTCGACCCGGTGCCGTGCCGTGTCCACCCGCACGCCGTGCGACGCGCCGACCCCGGCGCCGGTGGTCGCGGCGCCGGACACGGGTCCGCCGACGGCGACCGACGGCGGCCACGCGTCGCGCACGAGCGCCCGCAGCCGCCGCCCGGAGACGTTCTCCACGACGAGCCGCGACCGGGCCGCCTCGCCGAGCCGCACCGACGACGGCACCTGCCGCGTCAGCGCCACCTTGCGCGGTGACGCGGCGATCAGGGCGTCTGCGACGCACGCGAGCGCGACGACCGCCGCCCAGACGAGCACGGTGCCCCGGTGCGGCCACAGCAGCACGGGGACGATCCCGAGCGCGGCGAGCGCGAGCGCCCGACCGGTGATCGTCATCGGGGGACCGGCACGGTGGCCAGGATGCCCGAGAGGATCGTCTCGGCCGTCACGCCCTCCAGCTCGGCTTCGGGGCGCAGCTGCACGCGGTGGCGCAGCGTCGGGTGGGTGAGGGCCTTGACGTCGTCGGGCGTGACGAACGTGCGCCCGTTGAGCCACGCCCACGCGCGCGACGTGGCGAGCAGCGCGGTCGCACCGCGTGGCGAGACGCCGAGCGAGAGCGACGGCGACTGGCGGGTCGCACGGCACACGTCGACCGCGTAGCCGAGCACCTCGGGGGAGACCTCCACGCGCTTGACCTCGGCCCGTGCGGCCGCCAGGTCAGCCGGGCCGGCCACGGGGCGCACGCCCGCTGCGGCCAGGTCGCGCGGGTCGAAGCCCGCCGCGTGCCTGGCCAGGACCTCGATCTCCTGGTCGCGCGGCGGGATCGCGAGCACCACCTTGAGCAGGAACCGGTCGAGCTGCGCCTCGGGGAGGGGGTAGGTGCCCTCGTACTCGACGGGGTTCTGCGTGGCGATCACGACGAACGGGTCGGGCAGCGGGCGCGGCGAGCCGTCGACCGAGACCTGCCGCTCCTCCATCGCCTCGAGCAGCGAGGCCTGCGTCTTCGGAGGCGTGCGGTTGATCTCGTCGGCCAGCAGCAGGTTGGTGAACACCGGGCCCTCGCGGAACGAGAACTGCGCGGTGCGCGCGTCGTAGACGAGCGAGCCGGTGACGTCACCGGGCATGAGGTCGGGGGTGAACTGCACGCGCTTGGTGCCCAGGTCGAGCGACGCGGCGAGCGTGCGCACGAGCAGCGTCTTGGCGACGCCGGGCACGCCCTCGAGCAGCACGTGCCCGCCGCACAGCAGCGCGATGAGCAGCGAGGTCACGGCGCCGTCCTGCCCGACGACCGCCTTGCCGACCTCCGCCCGGACCGCGTTGAGGGACGTGCGGATGTCGGCCGTCGTGCTCCCGGTGGGGGCCGCGTTGTCCTCGTTCGTCACTGTCGGTGAACCTCGCTCTCCAGCTCGTCGAGCCGCTCCGCCAGCGCTGTCAGCGCGGCGTCGTCGGCGGGTGGGGGTCCGTACAGCAGGTCGCGGACGGCCTGCGGGTCGCGGTCGGTCGCCCGTGCCAGGGTCTCGACCAGGGTGGTGGCGTCGGCGGTGCGCGGGACCCCGAGGCGTCCGGCGAGGCGGTCGGCCGACGCCGCACGCAGCGCGGCGGCCGCGTGCCCGCGCGACCCCGCGCGGCGGTACAGGCGTCCGCGGCCGCGCGTCGCCTCGGCGGCCGGGACGACGACGGGCAGCTCCTCGGTGACGAGCGGGCCCAGGCGGCGGGCGCGCCACACCGCGGCCACGACGGCGCACAGCAGCGCCCACAGCCCGACGGGGCCGAGCCAGTCGGGGACCACGCCCGGGCCCGGGTCGACCTCGCCGCCGACGCCGGTGTCCAGCGGGTCCTGCACCAGCCAGACGAGCCGCTCGTGCCCGCCGAGCAGCCCCAGCGCGAGCGCGGCGTTGCCTTCCGTGGTCACGTCCGCGTTGCGCAGGAACGCGGGGTCGCCGACGGCGGTGACGGTGCGCCCGCCCACCTCGACCTGGGCCAGGACCGCCACGGCACCGGCGTCGCCCGGCGCGACCCAGCAGGTCGTCACGGCGTCGCCCGCGGTCACGAGCATCGCCTCGAGCCCGACCTCGCCCGCGGCGACGGCAGCGGGGACGTCGCAGCCCGGCGTGGTCGGTGCGCGCACCGGGAGCGGGGTCACGTCGACCTGGCCCTCGGTCATGGTGTCGAGCAGCGTGGCCCCGGGGGCGGCGAGCACGACGTCGGCGGGCACCTCGGCGAGCGCGCTCGCCTGCGCGGGGGACATCAGGGGCGCCGGGACGACGAGCAGCGTCGCACCGGGGCCGGCGGCGCGCACCGCGGCGGCCACCGTGGTCACGAGCGTGACGTCGACGCCCTGCCGCTCGAGCACGCGGGCGACCGCCCGCGACCCGCCCGGGAACGTCGAGTGCGGTGCGTAGTCGGTGGCCGACACCGTCGGGCGGGTCACCGCGAGGGCCGCC
>CBINDH010000240.1:0-4592 GCA_966249365.1 uncultured Xylanimonas sp.
GCATGATGCCCGGCCGCACCTCGATGCCGCGTCCGGGCGAGCGCCCGGCTGCCGGCGCCGGTGGGGGCGGTCGCGGTCGTCCCGGCGGTGGCGGCGGCTACGGCGGTCGTCCGGGTGGCGGCACCGGTGGTCCCGGTGGTGGCGGCGGCGGTTTCGCCGGTCGTCCCGGTGGCGGCGGTGGCCGCGGCGGTGCCGGTCGTGGGTCCACGCAGGGTGCGTTCGGCCGCGCAGGTGGCCGTCCCGTCCGTGGGCGGAAGTCGAAGCGCGCGAAGCGCCAGGAGTTCGAGGCGATGCAGGCTCCGTCGCTGGGCGGCGTGTCCGTCCCGCGCGGTAACGGCTCGACCACGATCCGCCTGCGTCAGGGCTCGTCCCTCAACGACTTCGCCGACAAGATCGACGCGAACCCCGCGTCGCTCGTGACGGTGCTGTTCCACCTCGGCGAGATGGCGACGGCGACGCAGTCGCTCGACGAGGCGACGTTCGGCATCCTCGGTGAGGAGCTCGGCTACAAGATCGAGATGGTCTCGGCCGAGGAGGAGGACCGCGAGCTGCTCGGGGCCTTCGACATCGACCTGGACGCCGAGCTCGAGGCCGAGGGCGACGAGGACCTGCAGCCGCGTCCGCCGGTCGTGACCGTCATGGGTCACGTCGACCACGGCAAGACCAAGCTCCTCGACGCGATCCGTCGCACGGACGTCGTCGCGGGCGAGGCCGGCGGTATCACGCAGCACATCGGTGCGTACCAGATCCGTGCCGAGCACGAGGGCGTCGAGCGCGCCATCACGTTCATCGACACCCCGGGTCACGAGGCGTTCACCGCCATGCGTGCCCGTGGTGCCCAGGTCACCGACATCGCGATCCTCGTGGTCGCGGCGGACGACGGCGTGATGCCGCAGACCATCGAGGCGCTCAACCACGCGCAGGCGGCCGGTGTGCCGATCGTCGTCGCGGTCAACAAGGTGGACAAGGAGGCTGCGAACCCGGCGAAGATCCGCCAGCAGCTCACCGAGTACAACCTGGTGGCCGAGGAGTACGGCGGCGACACGATGTTCGTCGACGTGTCGGCGAAGAACCGCATGGGTATCGACAGCCTCCTCGAGGCCGTCCTGCTCACCGCGGACGCCGCGCTCGACCTGCGCGCCAACCCGGACAAGGACGCGCGCGGTGTCGCGATCGAGGCCAACCTCGACCGTGGCCGCGGCGCCGTCGCGACCGTGCTGGTGCAGTCCGGCACGCTCGAGGTCGGCGACGCGATCGTCGCGGGCACGGCCCACGGCCGCGTGCGTGCGATGTTCGACGAGCACGGCGAGTCCGTCACGGCCGCCGAGCCGGCGCGCCCGGTCCAGGTGCTGGGTCTGTCGTCGGTGCCGAGCGCCGGTGACACCTTCCTGGTCGCCCCGGACGAGCGCACCGCCCGCCAGATCGCCGAGAAGCGTGAGGCCGCCGAGCGTGCCGCCCTCCTGGCCAAGCGCCGCAAGCGCATCAGCCTCGAGGACTTCACCAAGGCGCTCGAGCAGGGCAAGGTCGAGACCCTCAACCTCGTCATCAAGGGTGACGTGTCCGGTGCCGTCGAGGCCCTGGAGGACGCGCTCTACAAGATCGACGTGGGCGAGGAGGTTCGCCTCAACGTCATCCACCGCGGTGTGGGTGCCGTGACGCAGAACGACGTCAACCTGGCCACGGTCGACAACGCCGTGATCATCGGCTTCAACGTGAAGTTCGGTGAGCGCGTCGAGGAGCTCGCGGACCGCGAGGGTGTCGAGGTCAAGTTCTACTCGGTCATCTACCAGGCGATCGAGGACGTCGAGGCCGCCCTCAAGGGCATGCTCAAGCCGGAGTTCGAGGAGGTCCAGCTCGGGACCGCGGAGATCCGCCAGGTCTTCCGTTCGTCGAAGTTCGGCAACATCGCCGGTTCGATCATCCGCTCGGGCACCATCCGACGGAACTCGAAGGCGCGCGTCCTGCGCGGTGGCAAGGTCATCGGGGACAACCTGACGATCGAGTCGCTGCGCCGCGAGAAGGACGACGTCACCGAGGTCCGCGAGGGCTTCGAGTGCGGTATCGGTCTCGGGTCGTACAACGACATCACCGAGGGCGACATCATCGAGACGTTCGAGATGCGCGAGAAGCCGCGCAGCTGACAACGTCTGACCTACGGCGGCGGCCCGGGAGTCCTCAGGACGCCCGGGCCGTCGTCGCCCGACCCGGGCCTCCTTGCCGTACCGCGAGCCGGGGAGTAGTCACGCAGAAAGGAGCGGTCATGAACGCCGAGAACCCGCGCGCCAAGCGCCTCGCCGACCGCATCAAGGTCATCGTCGCGCAGCTGCTCGACACCCGGATCAAGGACCCGCGCCTCGGGTTCGTCACCGTCACGGACGTGCGCGTGACGGGCGACCTGCAGCAGGCGTCGATCTTCTACACCGTCTACGGCTCCGACGAGGAGCGCGCCGGCACCGCCGCCGCGCTCAACAGCGCCAAGGGGCTCGTCCGGTCCGAGGTCGGCAAGCAGACGGGGGTCCGTCTGACGCCGACGATCGAGTTCCACCTCGACACCGTCCCGGAGACGTCCGCGCACCTCACGGCCGCCCTCGACGAGGCGCGTCGGCGTGACGAAGAACTCGCTGCCCTCCGCGAGGGGAAGTCCTACGCTGGCGACGCGGACCCCTACCGCACACCGCACGTCGAGGAGGACGAGGACATGACCGAGGGCCAGTTCGATGAGACCGCAGGCTTCGCGGGCTACGACGACATCGAGCTGAACAAGCAGCCCACCAAGGGCGCCGTGATCGACAGGCTGGACGACGCCGCCGGCTTCGACGGCTTCGACGACCAGCGCTGAGTTGGCCGACAAGCATTCGCGCGACGACGCCGCGGGGGTCCGCCCTCCGCGGCGTCCGACCGCACCCGACGGCTTCGTCGTCGTCGACAAGCCCGCCGGCTGGACGAGCCACGACGTCGTCGGCCGCGTCCGCCGTCTGGCAGGGACCCGCAAGGTCGGCCACGCGGGCACGCTCGACCCGATGGCGACGGGCGTGCTCGTCGTCGGCATCGGCAGGGCGACCAAGCTGCTCACGTACGTCGTCGGCGCGGACAAGGCGTACGACGCCACGATCCGTCTCGGTATCGGCACGACGACCGACGACGCCGAGGGCGAGGTCGTCGCGACGCCCGGCGTGCAGGTGGCCGAGGGCGGCGAGTTCGTCACCATCCAGAAAGGCGCTCTGCGCGCGGCGGTCGCGTCGCTGACGGGCGACATCCTCCAGGTGCCGACCACGGTCTCGGCGATCAAGGTCGACGGGAAGCGCGCCTACGTCCTCGCCCGCGCGGGCCAGGACGTCGAGCTCAAGGCGCGCCCGGTCACGGTGAGCGAGTTCACCGTCCAGCCGGAGCCACGAGCGGCGGTCGTCGACGGCGTCGCCGTGCTCGACCTCGACGTCACCGTCGTCGTCTCCTCGGGCACCTACGTGCGGGCGCTGGCCCGCGACCTGGGCGCCGCCCTCGGCACCGCAGGCCACCTCACGGCGCTGCGCCGCACGCGCGTCGGCGGGTACGGACTGGACGCGGCCCGCACGCTCGAAGCCATGGAGGCGCAGGCCGACGCCGACGGGGTGCTGGCCACGCTCGCGCTGGCCGACGCCGCGCGCGCGACGTTCCCGGTGCGCGACCTGACCGCCGACGAGGCCCGCGACCTGGGCTTCGGGCGCTGGATCACGCCCACCGGGACGGCCGGGACGGTGGCGGCGATCGGGCCCGACGGCGACCTCGTCGCGCTGCTCGAGGACACGCGCCGCCGCGGCGAGGACCTGGCACGCCCCGTCCTGGTGCTGGCGACGTCCTGACCTGGGTGCCGACCCCTCAGACCTGCCCGCTCATGCGTTGAGAAGGGTGAGAGAGAGGAGCGGAGATGCCCCGCTGGGAGGAAGACCTCGCCGACCTGATGCAGCGGCGAGGACCGGCGCTCGTCGGGTACGCCCGCGCGCTGTGCGGCGAGACCGGACGGGCCGAGGACCTGGTGCAGGACGCCCTCGTCAAGGTCTTCTCACGGCTGCGGTCGCTCCCCGCGTCGACCGAGGTTCCACTCGTCCCCGACGGGGAGCACGTCCCCCAGGTACGTGAGGCGTACGTCCGCCGCGCGATCCTGTCCCTCTACCTCGACGAGTACCGGCACCGGTCCCGCTGGGCGAAGGTGCGCGGCCTCGTCGCCACCGCGGACGAGTCTCGCGGACCCGAGTCCGGCGCGACGGCCCGCGTCGACGTCGGCGCCGCGCTCGCCCGGCTCTCGCCGCGGCAGCGCGCGTGCGCCGTCCTGCGCTTCTACGACGACCTCACCGTCCCGCAGATCGCCGACCGTCTCGGCCTGGCGCCGGGCACCGTCACCGGATACCTCGCGGAGGCGACGCAGACGCTGCGCGCGGCGCTCGCCCCGCCCGGCACCGGCCCCACCGATATCGCGACGACGCCCAAGGGGGCAGTGCGATGACCCACGACCCGTTCCACGACCCGCACCGCGACGCGCTCGCCCAGGCGGTCGGCCGCCTCGTCGACGACGGGGCGCCCGAGACCCGCATCGCCGACGCGTTCGGCACCGTCCG
>CBINDH010000241.1:0-4561 GCA_966249365.1 uncultured Xylanimonas sp.
CCCCGCCGGAACCCAGACTGTCCGGCTCGCTGTGGGTTGAGCCCCGTCGAAACCCAGACTGTCCGACTCGCTGTGGGTTGAGCCCCGTCGAAACCCACACTGTCCGACTCGCTGTGGGTTGAGCCCCGTCGAAACCCAGACTGTCCGACGACAGGGTGGTTTCGACGGGGCTCAACCAGCAGGACGGGTGGTTTCGACGGGGCTCAACCAGCCGTGCCGGTGGTTTCGACGGGGCTCAACCAGCCGTGCCGGTGGTTTCGACGGGGCTCGACCAGCCTGGTTGATCAGCCAGCCGGGTTTCGGCGGGCGCGCAGCGCCGCGCCCTTGGCGTGCGCGACCTCGCCCAGCTCGGCCTGGAAGGCTTCCATGCGGGCGCGCAGGGCCAGCCCCTCGTCGTCGGTCGCGGAGGCGAGGATGCGCGCGGCGAGGAGGCCCGCGTTCCGGGCACCGCCGATCGACACCGTCGCCACGGGCACACCCGCCGGCATCTGCACGATCGAGAGCAGCGAGTCCATGCCGTCGAGGTACTTCAGCGGCACGGGCACGCCGATGACCGGCAGCGGCGTCACCGCGGCGAGCATGCCGGGCAAGTGTGCCGCGCCGCCCGCGCCCGCGATGATGACGCGCAGCCCGCGCGCCGAGGCGCTGCGGCCGTACTCGATCATCTCGACGGGCATGCGGTGCGCCGAGACGACGTCGGCCTCGTACGCGACGCCGAGCTCGTCGAGGGCGGCGGCGGCCGCCTCCATCGTGGGCCAGTCGGAGTCCGACCCCATGACGATGCCGACGGTGGGGGTGGTCATGTGTCTCCTCGGAGGGGTTCGACGGGGGCGCGGTTTCGACGGGGCTCAACCAGCACGGGGCTCAAGCAGCAGTGTGGCGGTTTCGACGGAGCTCAACCAGCACGGGACGGAGCTCAACCAGCACGGGACGGGGCTCAACCAGCACGGGAGGGGCTCAGCCGGCGACGGGGGTGTCGCCGCGCAGCAGGGCCGCCGCGGCGACGGCCCGGGCACGCACCGACTCGAGGTCGGTCCCGCTGACGTTGACGTGGCCGAGCTTGCGCCCCGCCCGGATGCCCTTGCCGTACAGGTTGACCTTGGCGTCCGGGAACCGTGCCATGACCGCGGGCAGCGCGTCGGTCAGCTCGGTCAGGGACGAGCCCAGAACGTTGGCCATGACCGTCCAGGGTGCGACGGCATCGGTCGCGCCGAGCGGCAGGTCGAGGACGGCGCGCAGGTGCTGCTCGAACTGGGACGTCACGGCACCGTCGATCGTCCAGTGCCCGGAGTTGTGCGGGCGCATCGCGAGCTCGTTGACGAAGACCTGCGGTGTGCCGTCGGCGCCGGGCGCCTCGAACAGCTCGACGGCGAGCACCCCGGTGACGCCCAACCCGTCGACGACGCGGGCCGCAAGGTCGCGGACCTGCGCCTCGAGCTCCGGGGACAGCCCGGGTGCGGGCGCGATGACCTCGGAGCACACGCCGTCGCGCTGGATCGACTCGACCACGGGCCAGGTGCGCACCTCCCCCGAGGGGCGGCGCGCCACCAGGGCGGCGAGCTCGCGCGTGAAGGGCACCTTCTGCTCGACGAGGAGCTGCGGGGCTCCGGCTGCGGCGTCGGCGATCCAGTCGGCGACGTCGTCGGGCGACGCGATGACGCGCACGCCCTTGCCGTCGTAGCCGCCGCGGGACGTCTTGGCGACGGCCTGGCCGCCGGGCTCACCCGCGAGGAACTCCGCGATCGCCGTCCGCGCCGCCTCCGGGTCGAGCGGCACGGGCGCCCACCGCGGGCAGGGCAGGCCGAGCTCGGTCAGACGGGTACGCATGACGATCTTGTCCTGCGCGTGCACGAGCGCGTCCGGGCCGGGGCGCACCGGGGTGCCGTGCTCGAGGAGGTCCTGCAGGAGCGCGTTGGGGACGTGCTCGTGCTCGAACGTCAGGACGGCGGCGTGGTCGTCGTCGGCCGGGGCGATGAGGTTGCGGATCGCCGCCTCGTCCGACGCGGCGCCGACCTGGGTGTCGGTGAGCACCTGGGCGGCGGAACCGTCCGGCTCCTCGACCAGCGCGCGCAGCCGGACCCCGAGCTCGGCGGCGGCGGGGGCCATCATGCGGGCGAGCTGTCCTCCGCCGACCACGGCGATCACGGGTGCTGTCACGTGACGCAAGGGTACCGGGGCGCCCGCGGAGCCAGGCCCGCACGCTCGTCGGGCGACGTGCCACGCGACAGCCCGACGCCGCGTGACGTGCCGAGATGCGCCGCTCAGCTCCCGGTGCGGCGTCTCCCCCGGCGACCACGGGACGAGATCGTCGTCCCCGGCGGGAGCACGACGCCCGGGTCGAGCGTCTTGGGCACCCCCGCGAGGAACAGCGCGAAGACGGCGGGACGGCGCTGCGCGAGCTCGAGCCGCCCCCCGTCGGCCGACGCGAGGTCGCGGGCCAGCGCGAGCCCGAGGCCCGTGCCCGCGCCCGACGTCATGCCCCGCTCGAACACCTTGCCCGCGATGTCGTCGGGCACGCCCGGGCCCTCGTCCGCGACCTCGACGCGCACGGCGCCGGTGGTGCCGGACGGACGGGAGCGCACCGTCGTCGTGCCGCCGCCGTGGCGCAGCGAGTTCTCCAGGAGGGTGGCGAGGACCTGGGCGAGCGCACCGGGCGTCGCCAGCACGCGCTGGTCGCGGGGGACGTCGATGACGAGCCGCCTGCCCGCGCGCGCGAAGGTCGGACCCCACTCCTCCTCCTGCTGCACGACGATGTCGAGCAGGCGCACCGGCTCCGTCGTCCCGCCCTGGGAGCGGCGCGACGCGGCGAGCAGGTCGTCGACGACCGTGACCAGCCGCTCGACCTGCTCGAGCGAGATGCGCGCCTCCTCCTGGACGTCCGGGTCGGTCGAGGCGGCCTGGATCTCCTCGAGGCGCATCGTCAGCGCGGTCAGCGGCGTGCGGAGCTGGTGCGAGGCGTCGGACGTGAACTGCCGCTCCGCGGCCAGCCGGGCGGCGAGCCGGTCCGACGTGCGGGCGAGCTCGGCCGCGACGAGGTCGATCTCCTCGACGCCGCTCGGCTCGAGGCGCGGGCGGACCTGGCCGCCCGCGAGCTGCTCGGCCGAGGCCGCGAGGTACACCAAGGGTGCGGAGAGGCGGTTCGCCTGCCACACGCCGATCGCGACGCCCGCGCCGACCGCGACGACCGCGACGACGGCCACCAGGGTCACGACCTGTGCGGCCTTGATCCACGCGGCCCAGCTCGACACGGTGAGGATGACGATGGCGCCGTTGTCGGTGTTGCCGGTCCGCTCGATGGTCGGACCCTCGACGCGCTCGCCCGCCTCGACGAGCAGGCCGTCCGGCATGATCACCGTCACCTGGGCGGGGATGTCTCCCTCGCGTCCCTCGACGGCGCGCTGCATCGCGACGGCGGAGACGGGGCGGTCGGCCTCCTGGGCGAGCTGCACGCTCGTGACCAGCCGGTCGACGCGGTCCGACAGGCGCTGGCCCTCGGTGTCGACGACGTAGCGCGCGCCGAACACTCCGAGCGGCACGCCGAGCAGGATGACGGCGGTTGCGACCGCCACGATCGTCGCGAGCAGTACTCGCCGACGCACCGGTTACGCCGTTCCGGCCTCGAACCGGAACCCGAGCCCGCGGACCGTCGAGACGTACCGGGGCGCGTTCGCGTCGTCGCCGAGCTTGCGGCGCAGCCACGACACGTGCATGTCGAGCGTCTTGGTCGAGCCCACCGGGTCGGAGCCCCACACGTCGCGCATGAGCGTGTCCCGCACGACGACGGAGCCCGCGTTGGCGACCAGCACCTTGAGCAGGTCGAACTCCTTGGTGGTCAGGTGCAGCTCGCGGTCGCCCTGGAACGCGCGGTGCGCGGACACGTCCACGCGCACGTCCTGCGCACGCAGCTCCTCCTCCTCGGGCGTCTCCCCGTGCGTGCGGCGCAGCAGCGCGCGGACACGGGCCAGGAGCTCGGCGAGGCGGAAGGGCTTCGTGACGTAGTCGTCGGCGCCGGCGTCGAGCCCGACGACGAGGTCGACCTCGTCCGCGCGGGCGGTCAGCACGAGGATCGGCACGCTCAGGCCGCTGCCGCGCAGCTCGCGGGCGACGTCGAGGCCGTCCATGTCAGGCAGACCGAGGTCGAGCACGACGACGTCGGCCTCGGCCGCGTGGTCGATCGCTCCTTGACCAGTTCCTTGCACGATCACGTCGTATCCCTCACGAGTGAGCGCCCGGGCCAGCGGTTCGGCAATCGCCGGGTCGTCCTCGGCTAGCAGCACGTGAGTCATTCCGGCATGGTAGCGCCATCGCGGCAGGCAGCAGGCCCCCGCGCCCGGCGGCACGCCGCGGACGTGGCGCACACCGCATCCAGGCCGGGTCATCCCGCGGGCGCAGGCCGCCCGACGGCCGACCCGACCCCGGGCTGACGCGCGAGCGACGCGGGACGCTTAGCCTCGGGGCATGAGCGAGCGGAACCGGCGAACCGGGTGGTCAGGCGGGCCACGCCCGGGTGCGCGTGCGGCGGCGCGAGGGCGGGTATGAGCTGGTACGAGCGCCTCACGGC
>CBINDH010000242.1:0-4511 GCA_966249365.1 uncultured Xylanimonas sp.
TAGCGCACCTCGTTCGCATCGAGGGGGTCAGGGGTTCAAATCCCCTCAGCTCCACCCAGGTCAAAGGCCGGTTCTCCGTAGAGAAACCGGCCTTTTTTGTGCCCGTACAGCAGCGAAGTACAGCTACGACCCCGCACGCTTGGAGTCGAGGCTCTTACCGAGCCGCTTGAGCGCCTTGCGCGTCGCGTCCGATGACACCTCGCTATAGACGTTCATCGTGACCGAGATCTGGCTGTGCCGGAGGATCTGCATGGCCACGCGCGGGTGTACGTCCATCGCCACCAGGAGCGAGGCGCACGTCTTGCGGGTCGCGTGTACAGGGATCTGCCGGACGCCCGCCTTACGGCACGCAGCGACGAAGCTGCGATTGAAGTTGCGCGGTTCGATCGGCTGCCCGGTGCGAGTGGTGAAGACCAGGCCGAGGTCTGCCCAGTCCTTACCGGACGCCTCGCAGGCCGCCTGCTGGTCCTTCTCACGCTCGCGGAGCGCGGTCGCGCAGATGTCCGGCAGCGGAAGGACGGCGTCCGAGGCTTCGGTCTTGGTCTCGCGGTGCAGGAGACGGCCGCGGATCCGCTGAATCTGCCAGCCGACCGTCAGCTCGGCCCCGTCCAGGTCGACGTCTTCCCAGCGGAGCCCGAGCATCTCGCCGCGCCGCAGGCCCAGGACGAGGATGAGGACGTAGGCGGGGTACAGCGGGTCGCGCCGCGTGCGGGCCGCTTCGAGGAACTTGCGGGCCTCATCGACCGTCCAGGGCTTCACCTTGCGCCGGCGGGGTTTGGGGACGCGCAGGAGGGCCGCCACGTTGCGCGGTAGAACCTCCTCGCGGACGGCGTTGTTCAGGGCCGCCCGCAGGACCGTCCAGGCGTCTCGAACGGTCCGGTCGGAGGCGAGTTGCTCGCAGCACTCACCGACGGCGCAGCATCGCCGCTCGTCTTTGGCGCGCCGCTCGTCCTTGCCCTGGGCGCAGCACTGGCAGCGGTCACGGAGCCCGTTGAGCCACGCCCGGACGTCCTGAACGCTCAGCTTGTCGAGCCGCTTCTTGCCCAGCTCAGGGACGATGTAGAGCCGCACGAACATGTCATAGTTCGCCGCTGTCGCGGGTGCCAGGTTCGGGTCTACGACCTCCCGGAGCCAGTACGCGAGGTAACCGGACAGGGTCGGCGAGGCGGTAGCCACCGGCCCCTGTTTGGCCGACCCGAGCAGCTTGACGTACTTGTCGTGGACGATTTCACGGGTCTTGCCGTAGACGTATTTCCGCTTCCGCGCGCCGGTCGGAGTGGTCACCCAGGCGTACGCGGCGTAGCCGTTCCGGTAGGGGTAGATCGACCCTTCCCCGTTCGCCCGACTGCGCCGGGTCGTCTTGCGCTTCTTACCGTCCTCGGGTTCTTCCGGGGTGGCGAGTGTGGTTTTGGGCATCAGGCAGCCTCTTCAATGAGCTGGTCGAGGTACTCGGCGAGGGCATCGACGGGGACGAGTCGGCGACGGCCGATCTTCACCGTGCGGAGTTGGTTGGAGCGAATGAGGTTGTAGAGCGTCCAGCGGCTTACGCGGAGCCGTTCGGCCGCTTCATCGACCGTGAGGACGAGGTCGTTCATGTGGGCGCCTCCAGATACGGGACCGGATGGGGACGGAAGACCCGTCCGGGTATCAGGGCGAGGCATGAAGCGGAGGCAACGGCTTGCCGGTCAGCGCAGCGGTAAGCAGCAGTTCGCCAGGGGTGAGCCCTTGCCCGATGTAACGCCAGTCGGCGACGACGAGGACCCCGTCATCCTCGAAGGGCAGGCGCCCAGTGGTGATGTCGTGTTCTCGTTCGTTGTGCGCACTCCTTTCGGCGCGCAGTTGGCCGAGCGTCACGGAGTATCGGCGAGACTTGGTCGAGAAGTGGCCGCGGAAGCCGAGCATGTGAGCCCACTCGGCGAGCCGAAGGCCGGCGAAGTCTTCAATCTGCGCGAGCGTCAGGCACTCGGCGATCATTCGACGAGCGTGCGCACTCACGGGCAACTCGTCCAGGTCGTCAGTCGCCCGTATGCGACGGTCGAGGGTGCCCGTGCATTCGGCCGCTTTGGTGGCGTACTTGGCGATGTAGCCGGCGACGGCCTTATCCGTGAGTTCGCCCGAGCTGGAAATGGCGCGTACGTCGACCTGGGAGCCCCACACCAGCGTTTTGGCTGGAATGCCGCCCGCCGCCGGAGTCGACACGGTCACCGCGGCCGTCGCGTGGTCGACAGCGGCCTTGAGGAGCTCATGCGTCGCCCAGGCCGGAGGCGAGGAGTCGGGGCCGCCCGGTCCGTCGAGGCGGATGACCGCATGGAAGTGGACCAGGCCGCGCCGCTGGTACTCGGCGACCTTGGCGAAGGAGACCGTGAGCACCTCACGGAGATCGGAGACCCGCAGGCCCGCCGACCGGGCGACGTAGCGGCGAAAGGCCAGCGTGAACCGGCGCCACAGTTCCGGAGCGTGCGCGTTCCACAGGACGGCGCCGGAGTAGTCGAAGCAGTCAGGGCAGATCGGTTGCCCGAGGCGAGGGTCGTCGGCGCCATGCCGGACGGTGCAGGAGACCGGCCGCCCGTGCTGGCATGTCCCGCCGTCCCGTCGAGGGTGGCAGGGGACGACCACGCCGCCGGCCTTTTCACGGCGAGAGTGCACAGCGCCGAAGGACGGCGCCGTCAACGTCACGAAGGCGGTCGGATGCGAGGTGACCGACGCAGGAACGCCCTTCCCGCCGACCAGGCCCGCCCGGACGAGTTGGTAAGTGTCGGCGCGGTAGATCTCGGCGCACGCCGGACAGCGGGACGCCCGCCGAGTCTTGCAGGCCACACGGAGCGAACCGTTCGGCTCTTGAGCCGTCGAGTACCGGTGCAGCAGGGCACCAGTCAGCGCGTCGCGGTACTCGACGCGGCCCCGGATGTGGATCGGTTGAGCACAGCCGCCCGTAGCGCGAGCCCGCGCCGCCCACCGGCCGAAGTCACGGCGGTTGAAGCGTTCGGCCATGTCACGCGCGGCGAGTCCAGTGACGAGCGGAGCGGGTTGCGACACGATGTACGGGTCTCCCTGTCCAGTGATGTGGGTAGCGGGACGAGCCCCCGGCGTGGCGCTCTTGCTTGGCGGCTAGTGGGGGCCACGCCGGGGGCGTACCTAGAAGGCCGAGACGAAGCGCGAGAGCCCGTCAGCGGCCAGGGCGAAGCCGTGGGCGATGCCCTCGACGGCCCGAGCGGCGTTCTCGGGTTGGCGGACGACGAAGAGGCCCAGGACGAGCCAGAAGGCGACGAAGGCGCAGCGGCGCAGGAACATCAGACCTCTTTCAGAGGGTGTGGCCGTGACCGGCGCAATCGGGGCAGGTGGACCCATCGGAGGCGACCCCGCCCCCGCCGCACGTCCCGCACACCCAGCCGACGACGAGCCGGACGAGCGAAGCGAGCGCGCGTGACGGCGCCGTGTGCTGGTCGCCGCCCATCAAGCGGCCCGCCCGGTGCCCTGGTCGCCGCCCTGGTCGTCGTTCTGGTCGTCCTGGTTGGTGTCGAGGGTGATGTTGTCGTGGTAGCTGTCGCGGGCGTGGTACTCGCGGTGGCGCTGTTCGGGGATGTGGACGACGCTGTAGGTGATGCGGCCGAAGCTGCGGGTTGCGGTGTAGTGCCCGCCGTGGCGGGTGTCGTCGTCGACGTCGACGCCCAGCAGCGCGGCCAACTGGTCGACCCGTGCGGCGGCCGAGGCGTCGTCCATGTTGCGGACGCTGATGATGAGGTCGTGTCCGTACTCGTTGACCGGCACGGCCGGGTTGGCCTCCAGGAAGTCAGCCAGGGCGCGCAGACCGGTGATGGTCTGGTGCCGGGCGAACAGGTCGCCGGGCACGAGCGGGGCCGTCTGGCCGGTCGGGTCGGTGCGGTCGGTCATGGCGAGTTCCTCCGGTGAGTCAGGCGAGGGATGCGGTTTCGGTGCGGAGTTGGCGGAGCAGGTCGGAGGCGAGCTGGTTGGAGACGCCGAGGCGTGCGCGGAGCGCGTCACGGGTGATGGGCCGCCCGTGCTCGGTTTCGTGTTCGGTGGCGACGCGGCGCGCGAAGTCGACCAGCGGACCGGCCGGACCCGACGCGGCCGACGAGTCCGACGTGGACGGCGACGTGGACGGCGTCGAGGCGGAGTGTTCGGTGGGGACGGGGATGGAGGCCTGGCCGTCCTGCTCGTCCTCGCTGTGGTCCTGCTCGTCCTCGCCGTGGTCCTGGTCGCGGACGGCGACGGCGGGAGCGGCAGCGGCGGGGCGCTCCCAGACCACCCACGGGGACGAGGACGGGGACGGCACCCCGGACGGGGACGGACGGCCGAAGGAGTCCGGGACGGGCGACACGTCGGCACCCGGACGGGACGAGGATCGAGCCGCCGCACGCGGGCCGGCCTTACGACGCTCCAACATCGACACCGCGACCAGGAAGGCGCCCGCCGGAGTCCCCGCCGTGATCCAGCCCGACACCTTGGGATCGGCCTGCGACAGGTTCGCGGCCAGCGACAGCAGCACGCCC
>CBINDH010000243.1:0-4496 GCA_966249365.1 uncultured Xylanimonas sp.
CTGGCCCGCTGGCCGGCGTCGGGGGGCGCGGGGGCCACCCCGCGGGGCGCGCGCCTGCGTCGTCGGAGAGCGCGGGACGGCCGGCCGGGCGGCGCCTCGCCGGACCGTAGCCTTGGTCCGTGCCTGACGTGATGCCCGAGCCCACCTTCCGCAAGCAGCCCGTGTCGTTCGTGCGGCGCTCCGCGCGGCTGACCACCTCGCAGCAGAAGGCGTGGGACGAGCGGCGCGGGCAGTACCTGGTCGAGACGCCGCGCGCGGTCGCGCGCACCTCCGTGGACGCCGCCTGGTCCTTCGACGCCGAGGCCGTCTTCGGGCGCCGGGCGCCACTCGTCCTCGAGATCGGGTCCGGGCAGGGCGAGAACGTCGTCGAGGCCGCCGACGCGCACCCGGACAAGGACTTCCTCGCCGTCGAGGTGTACCAGCCGGGCCTGGCGCAGACCATCGTCCGGGCGGGGCAGCGCCGCGACCGGCAGGGGCTGACGAACCTGCGCCTGCTGCAGGTCAACGCGCCGGAGCTGCTGGCCACCGCGCTGCCCGAGGGGAGCCTCGACGAGCTGTGGGTGTTCTTCCCCGACCCGTGGCACAAGTCCCGCCACCACAAGCGCCGGCTCGTCACGCCTCAGTTCGCGGCGCTCGCGGCGCGCGTGCTGCGGCCCGGCGGCGTCTGGCGGCTCGCGACTGACTGGGTGGAGTACGCCGAGCAGATGCTCGAGGTGGGGGAGTCGAGCCCGGACTTCCGCAACGCGCACGGCCCCGGTGCCGTCGCGCCCCGCTTCGAGGGCCGCGTGCTGACGGCGTTCGAGCGCAAGGGCATCGCCGCAGGCCGCAGCGTCACGGACCTGGAGTACGTGCGGGTGTGACCTAGCAGCGTGACGGCGATCACGTCTGCGTGTCATGTCCGTTCCGCGGGATGTTGCTTGCGTCACACACTTCGGCGCGGCATTGTGTGCCCCCGAGCGCCACGTCGCGCTGCGGTGCGCAAGGGTGCGCACCGGTCTGTCGACAATGCCAACGGAGGCATCATGACTGACACCGCCGAGCTCGCCGGCGAGACCGCCTACCAACGGGCGGAGAGATCCGAGGAGTTCCAGGCACTGCGCCGCCGGTTCCGGCGGTTCGTGTTCCCCATGACCGCACTGTTCCTGATCTGGTACTTCGCGTACGTGCTGCTGGCCAGCTACGCGCACGACTTCATGAGCCAGCGGATCGGGGACAGCCACATCACCGTGGGCCTGCTCTTCGGCCTGGGGCAGTTCGTCTCGACGTTCGTCATCACCATGGTGTACGCCCGCTGGGCGAACAACTCGCTCGACCCGGAGGCCGAGGCCCTGCGTGAGCGCGTGGAAGGGGGAGACCCGTGATCGCCGCACCGCTCCAGCTCGCAGCCACCGGGACCGACGTCGGCAACCCCGTCGTCAACATCGCGATCTTCGCGGCGTTCGTCGTGGTGACGCTGGTCATCGTCGTCCGCGCCTCGCGCAACAACAAGTCCGCCGCCGACTTCTACGCGGGCGGCCGCTCCTTCACCGGCGGGCAGAACGGCACGGCCATCGCGGGCGACTACCTGTCCGCGGCCTCGTTCCTCGGCATCGCGGGCGCGATCGCGGTCAACGGGTACGACGGGTTCCTGTACTCGATCGGCTTCCTCGTCGCCTGGCTGGTCGCGCTGCTGCTCGTCGCCGAGCTGCTGCGCAACACGGGCAAGTTCACGATGGCCGACGTCCTCTCGTTCCGCCTGCGCCAGCGCCCCGTCCGGATGGCGGCCGCCCTGGCGACGCTGCTCGTCGTCTTCTTCTACCTGCTCGCCCAGATGGCCGGTGCGGGCGGCCTCGTGGCGCTGCTCCTCGGCGTCGACAGCGCGGCCGGCAAGAACCTCGTCATCGCCGTCGTGGGTGCCGTGATGATCTTCTACGTGCTCGTCGGGGGCATGAAGGGCACCACCTGGGTGCAGATCATCAAGGCCGTCCTCCTCATCATCGGTGCGGCCGTCATGTCGGTGTGGGTGCTCGCCAAGTTCGGCTTCTCGCTGTCGGCCGAGCTCGAGGCGGCCGTCAACGCGGCCGGCGAGGGCGGGGCGTCGCTCCTCGAGCCGGGCAGGCAGTACGGCGCGTCGGCGATCACGAAGCTCAGCTTCATCTCGCTGGCGCTCGCCCTCGTGCTGGGCACCGCCGGTCTGCCGCACGTGCTCATGCGCTTCTACACCGTCCCGACGGCCAAGGAGGCGCGCAAGTCCGTCGTCTGGGCCATCTGGCTGATCGGCATCTTCTACCTGTTCACGCTCGTGCTCGGCTACGGCGCCGCGGCCCTCGTGGGCCCGGAGACGATCAAGGCCGCACCCGGCGGCGTGAACTCGGCCGCCCCGCTGCTCGCGTTCGCGCTCGGCGGCGAGGTCCTGCTCGGCATCATCGCGGCCGTCGCCTTCGCGACGATCCTCGCCGTCGTCGCCGGCCTGACGATCACCGCGGCGGCGAGCTTCTCGCACGACATCTACGCCAACGTCATCAAGAAGGGCACGGTCAACCCCGACGGCGAGGTCAAGGTGGCCCGCTGGACGGTCGTCATCATCGGCGCGATCGCGATCGTGGGCGGCATCTTCGCCCAGAACCAGAACATCGCGTTCCTCGTCGCCCTGGCGTTCGCGGTCGCGGCGTCGGCGAACCTGCCGACGATCCTGTACTCGCTGTTCTGGAAGCGGTTCAACACGTCGGGCGCGCTGTGGAGCATCTACGGCGGCCTGATCTCCTGCATCGTGCTCATCGCCCTGTCGCCGGTCGTGTCCGGGTCCGAGACGGCAATGTTCCCGAACGCGGACTTCGACGTGTTCCCGCTGACGAACCCCGGCCTGGTGTCGATCCCGCTCGGGTTCATCCTCGGCATCGTCGGCACGCTCCTGTCCAAGGAGCCGCCGCACCCGGAGAAGTTCGCCGAGATGGAGGTGCGTTCGCTGACGGGCGCCGGCGCCGAGCGCGCCACGGTCAGCCACTGACAGCACCGCTCAGCACCGCGGGGCAGGGAGGTCGGACCTCCCTGCCCCGCGGTCGTCTCATGGGGAGAACTCCCCGGGGAAACCACTGCCGGAGGGGTCCGCAGATCGGTAGGGTCGAGAGCATCGCCGCTGACCAGCCGGTCATCCGCGCGCCCGGCCTCCCGGGGGAGGCCACCCACACTCCGAGGGGGAACCCCGTGACATTTCCGCCCGACGTTCCTGGGCAGCCCGGCCAGCCCGGACCGAGCGACCCGCCGCCTCCGCCGCCCGGCGCCGCGCCCTGGGAGGACGTCGCGGACCTGACCGTCCCGGGCGCCGTGCCGCCCGAGCCGGAGACGACGCCCGCGCCGCGCACGCGACGGCGCCTCGTCGCGGGGTCGGCCGCTGCCGCTGTCGTCGTCCTCGGCGGTGCCGGGGCGTGGGCGTTCTCGGCGCTGAGCGGCGGGGGCGCCCAGCCCGAGTCGGTGCTGCCCGAGTCCGCGATCCTCTTCGCGGACATCGACCTCGACCCGTCGGCCGCGCAGAAGGTCAACCTCCTGCGCCTCGCGAACAAGGTGCCCGACCTCGCCGAGACGCTGGGCATCGACCTCGACGAGGACGCCGACCTCAAGCAGCTCATCGCCGAGGCAGTCACCCGCAGCGGTGAGTGCGACATCGACTACGCCACCGACATCGAGCCGTGGATCGGCCAGCGCGCGGGCATCGGGGCCGTCCCCGGCGAGGATGAGCCCGTCTTCGTCGTCGTGCTCGCGGTCACGGACGAGAGCGCTGCGCGCGCCGCGATCGAGTCCGGGCTCGGGTGCGGTGAGGGCGCCGAGCCCGAGCAGGTCGCCTTCTCCGACGGCTTCGCCGTCATGACCGACGGGACCGTTCCCGCCGCGGACGTCGTCGCCGACGCCGCGCGGGGCTCGCTCGCGGACGACGACGCGTTCGCCGCCGACATGGCGGCGCTGGGCGACACGGGACTGGTGTCGTTCTGGGTGGACGTGCAGGCCGCCGCCCTGCTGGACGACTCCGCCGCCGAGCTCGGCGACCTCGCGCCCGACGTGGACGCGCTCACCGGGATCGAGGGCTACCGGAGCGTCGCCGGCACGCTGCGTGCACGCAGCGACAGCCTGGAGATCGCGGCGGTCACCGCCGCCGACGAGGAGCTGCTGGCTCCGCAGCGCGGCGCGAGCGGCGGCGCCGTCGCCGACCTGCCCGACACGACCCTCCTCGCCCTCGGGACCGCGGTGGACCCGGACGCGGTCGACACGCTGTGGGAGAAGCTCCCCACGCTCTTCGAGTCGATGGGTGAGGACCCGGCCGAGCTCGACGACGCCGTGGCGACCCTGGGCGACCAGTACGACATCCACCTGCCCGACGACCTGAGGACCTTCCTGGGCGAGCAGATCGTGGTCGCGGTCGACTCTGAGGGACTCGAGGACGTCCTCGGGATGTCGGGGATCTCGGACCTCGACGTCGGGCTGCGCACCGTGGGCGACGCCGCGGCGCTCCAGGACCTCGCCGA
>CBINDH010000244.1:0-4495 GCA_966249365.1 uncultured Xylanimonas sp.
CAGCGCCGAGATGGCATTTCCGGTCGCTTCCGGCCCGTCGGAAGCGACCGGAAATGCCATCTCGGTGGCGGTGGCGGTGGGGGGGGGTTAGGGGGTGGGGGCGTTGCGGCGGAGGCGGCGGGCGGCGACGCCGAGGAGGAGCACCGCCGCGCCCGCCACGACCGACGTCCACGGGAGGGTCGCCACCAGCACCGCGCAGCCCGCCGCGCCGAACGCCTGCAGCGCCCGGGGGTAACGCCGGTCCGAGCCGGTCTGCGTCCACGCCGCGAGGTTCGCCACCAGGTAGTAGGCCAGCACCCCGAAGCTCGAGAAGCCGATCGCCCCCCGCAGGTCGACCGTCAGCACCAGCGCCACGACGACGACGGCGAGCGTCACCTCGGCGACGTGCGGGACCCGGAACCGCTCGTGCACGGCCGCGAGCGGGCTCGGCAGGTCGCCCTCGCGGGCCATCGCGAGCGCCGTCCGCCCGACGCCAGCGACCAGGGCGAGCAACGACCCCAGCGACGCCACCGCCGCCGCGACCCGCACCAGCGGAGCCGCCCACAGCCCGGCGACCGCCGCCGCGAGCGGCGACCCCGTCGCGGCGATGCCGCCCAGGCCCAGAGTCCCGAGCAGCGTCACCGCCACGGCCGCGTACAGCACGACGACGACGGCGAGCGCCCCCGAGATCGCCCGCGGGATCGCGACGCGCGGGTTGCGGACCTCCTCGCCCAGCGTCGCCACGCGCGCGTACCCCGCGAACGCGAAGAACAGCAGCCCCGCCGCCTGGAGCACCCCGTACGCGCCCGACGGCCACCACCCCGCGCCCGACGTCGACCCGCCCGCCGCGGGCGGGGACCCGCCGGGCGCGCCGACCCACGCCGTGGCGAGCGTCGCCACCAGTGCCACCAGCACGAACACGACGAGCCACCGCGCCAGCCGGGCCGTCCGCGTCACGCCCCGGTAGTTGACCGCCGCGAGCGCGACGACGGCGAGCGCCGCCACGCCCCGCCGCACCGGCGTCGGCGCGGAGTCGGGAACCGCGTACGCGGCGAACGTCAGCGCCATCGCCGCGCACGACGCCGTCTTGCCGATGACGAACCCCCACCCGGCGAGGAACCCCCACCACGGGCCGAGGCGCTCGCGGCCGTACACGTAGGTGCCGCCCGCGACGGGGTACTGCGCGGCGAGCTGCGCCGACGACGTCGCGTTGGCGTACGCCACCGCCGCCGCGACGGCGAGCGCCGCGAGCAGCGCCCACCCGGCGCCCGCGGGCAGGACGGCGCGCGCGGCGGGCGCGAACGCCGCGAAGACACCGGCGCCGATCATCGAGCCGAGCCCGACGACGACGGCGTCGGTGGTCGTGAGCTTGCGGGCGAGCGTGGTCACGGTGCCATCGTCGCGCGCTTGCTGGTTGAGCTCCGTCGAAACCCGCCTGCTGGTTGAGCTCCGTCGAAACCCCCCTGCTGGTTGAGCTCAGTCGAAACCACTGGATGCGAGGGTGGCGGCGGTGGTTTCGACGGGGCTCAACCAGCGGGGGGCGGTCAACCAGAGCGGCCCGATGCCCGAGAATGTGCTGTGCCCACCGACTCCGCGACGCTCTCGCGCGCCTCCGTCCGGTCCGTCCTGCGTTCCCCGCGCCTGCTGCGCACCGAGGTGCTCGCGGGCCTGGTCACCGCGTTCGCGCTGATCCCGGAGGCGACGGCGTTCTCGATCGTCCTCGGCGTCGACCCGAGGCTCGGGCTCTTCTCGAGCTTCGTGGGCGCTGTCGCGATTGCGTTCCTCGGCGGGCGGCCCGCGATGGTCTCGGCGGCCGCCGGCTCGGTCGCCCTGGTGGCGGTGCCGCTCGTGCGCGACCACGGCGTCGACTACCTGATCGTCGCCGTCGTCCTCAGCGGCGTGCTGCAGGTGGTGCTGGGCGTGGCGGGCGTCGCGAAGCTCATGCGGTTCATCCCGCGGTCGGTCATGGTCGGGTTCGTCAACGGGCTCGCGATCCTCATCTTCTGGTCCCAGGTGCGGCACCTGGTGGGCGTTCCGTGGGCGGTGTACCCGCTGGTCGCGGCGGGCATCGCCGTCGTCGTCCTGTTCCCGCGCATCACCAAGGCGGTGCCGGCGCCGCTGGTCGCGATCGCCGCGCTGACCGTCGTCGCGGTCGCGGGCGGGCTCGACGTGCCGACCGTGGGCGACGAGGGCGCGCTCCCGCAGTCGCTGCCGTCGCTGCTGGTCCCGGACGTCCCGCTGAGCGTCGAGACGCTGCGGATCGTCGCCCCGTACGTGGCCGCGATGGCGCTGGTGGGCCTCCTGGAGTCGCTGCTCACCGCCAAGCTGGTCGACGACGTCACCGACACCCACTCGGACAAGACGCGCGAGGCGTGGGGCCTCGGCGTGACCAACGTGCTCTCGGGCCTGTTCGGTGGTCAGGGCGTGTGCGCGATGATCGGCCAGACGGTCATCAACGTCCGCGGTGCCGGGGCCCGCTCGCGGGTCTCGACGTTCATGGCGGGCGCGTTCGTGCTGATGCTCGTGGTGGGCCTGGGCGACGTCGTCGCGCAGATCCCGATGGCGGCGCTGGTGGCGGTGATGATCATGGTCGCCGTCATGACGTTCGACTGGCACTCGGTCCGCCCGGCGACGCTGCGCCGCATGCCGCGCTCCGAGACGACGGTCATGGTCGCCACCGTCGTCGTCACGGTCGCGACCGACAACCTCGCGATCGGCGTCGTCGTCGGCGTCCTGGTGGCGATGGTGATGTTCGCGCGCCGCGTCGCGCACTTCACGTCCGTCACGCCGGTCGACGACGACGGTGCCGGGCGTCGCACCTACGTCGTCGAGGGGGAGCTGTTCTTCGCCTCCTCGAACGACCTCGTCTACCAGTTCGACTACGCCGGCGACCCGGACGAGGTCGTCGTCGACCTGACCCGCGCGCACGTGTGGGACGCCTCGACCGTGGCGACGCTGGACGCCGTCCGCACCAAGTACGGGGCCCGTGGCAAGCGCGTGACGATCGTGGGTGCGAACGCCGACACGGCGGCCCGCCTGGAACGTCTCTCGTCGCACTAGGGGTCTTCCGTCTGGCTGAACAAACGTTTAGTGTGTTGAACGTGCGTTCAGCCGTTGACCTGACGACCCGGGCCCGCATCCGCGACGCCGCCATCACGCGGTTCGCCCGCGACGGGTTCGGCGTCCCGCTGCGCGTCATCGCCAAGGACGCCGGCGTGAGCCCCGCGCTCGTCATCCACCACTTCGGCTCCAAGGACGGCCTGCGTGCCGCGTGCGACGAGCACGTCCTGGAGGACTCGCTCCAGCTCAAGCGCGGCATCGTCGACAACTCCGACCCGACCCAGCTACGCCGGCTCCTCGCCAACGTCGAGGTCTTCGACGAGCCCGTCGCGTACCTGCTCCAGTCGCTGCTCGCCGGCGGTGACGTGGCGCGGTCCATCATCGAGCGCACCATCACCACCGCCGAGGAGTACCTCGAGATCGGCGTGGCGTCGGGCGTCGTCAAGCCGTCCCGTGACCCCGCCGCCCGCGCCCGCTATCTCACCTACATGTCCCTCGGCATGCTCGTCACCGCGTTCATGTCCGCTGGTCCGCGCACCGAGAGCACGCCCGACGACACCGCCGCCGTCGTCGACCACTACGCCGACGTCACCCGGCTCCTGCGGGAGCTCGCCCTGCCGCACCTCGAGGTGATGACGCACGGCGTCATCGCCGACGAGGCGCTGCTCCGCGCCGCCGACGAGTGGGCTGCCAGCGCGGCGCCCGATCCCACGACGAAGAAGGCCCCATGAGCAACCCCATCGAGATCCGCGACCTGCACAAGTCGTTCGGTGCCACGAAAGCGCTCGACGGCCTCGACCTGACCGTCCGCCAAGGCGAGGTCGCCGGCTTCCTCGGCCCCAACGGCGCCGGCAAGTCGACCACCATCCGCGTGCTGCTCGGCCTGCTCAAGGCCGACGCTGGCGACGTCCGGCTCCTGGGCGGCGACCCGTGGCGCGACGCCGTCGAGCTGCACAAGCGCCTCACGTACGTGCCCGGCGACGTGTCCCTCTGGCCCAACCTGACGGGCGGCGAGGCCATCGATCTCCTCGCGCGGCTGCGCGGCGGCCTCGACAAGGGGCGCAAGGCCGAGCTGCTCGAACGCTTCGAGCTCGACCCCACCAAGAAGGCCCGCGCGTACTCCAAGGGCAACCGCCAGAAGGTCGCCCTGGTCGCCGCGCTCGCGTCCGACGCCGAGCTGCTCATCCTCGACGAGCCGACGTCCGGCCTCGACCCCCTCATGGAGGCCGTGTTCACCGACTACCTGCGCGAGGTCCGCGCGCAGGGCCGCTCGGTGCTGCTGAGCTCCCACATCATGAGCGAGGTCGAGAAGGTCTGCGACACCGTCACGATCATCCGCACCGGCCGGGCGGTCGAGCACGGCACGCTCGACGAGCTGCGCCACCTCACGCGGTCGTCCGTCAGCGCCGTCGTTCCCGAGGGCCGCATTAGCCCAGAGGACCTCGGCATCTGGAAA